>DAIOVK010000228.1:0-5656 GCA_036759045.1 Kapaibacterium sp. (SeqCode)
TAACCATAAACTAATAACCATAAACCAATAGCTGAAAGCCGAATAATTAACAATTAACAATTAATAATTAACAATTAATAATTAACAATTAATAATTGCTATTTTATGATTGCTTTTTTTAATTGAAGGGTATTATAGGCATTTTCGGTAGTAGCGGGAATATAAGAAATGTCATCAATAAGAGAACGCATAATGTGGATACCAAGCCCACCATGTTTGAACTGCTTGAAATATTCCTGCATATCTGGCGAAGGAACAGAGTTTGGATTAAATGATTCGGATTTGTCGTGAATTTCAACAATAAATTGGTTTTGGTTGGAATATACATCAAGATAAATGTAACAGTTATTTTCAATAGAAGTGCGTTTTTTTCCGTGTTTAACTAAATTAGAGCAAGCTTCATCAACGGCAAGAGAGACTTTAAAAGCTTCATCTTCATTTAGTCCAATGTAAAGTGCCTGTGAAATGACAAATTCCCTTATATTCACCAATTCGTTTGAGTCACATTTGAAGCGTGCTTCCGTTTGATATGTATTGTTGTTAAAGTTCATTGTATTAGTTAGTAAATTTCATTATGGCGCTAAATTCTTCTTTTTCAACGTCAAAAAGTAAAGGGAAACCGAGCAAATCAAACACAGAAAAAACTTTTGGTTTCATATCAGCTAATTTAATATCGCCGCCTTTTTCACGGACTTCTTCGATAAAAGCCATAAAAACTCCAAGTCCGGCACTGCTAATATAATCCAAATCACGAAAATTTACCAGAATCTTACTTTTTCCTTGTTTAATTATGTGTTCAATAGCAGATTCAAGATCTGGAGCGGTATGTGCATCAAGATAACCACTTAGATACAGACAATTTACACCTTGCTTTTCTATGCTGCTTACTGAAAACTTATTATTTTGCTCTATCATTTTATTAACCTATTTATTTTCTATAAAATTTTTATTCAAATATAATAAAAATTTCAATTTCTTTAATCATTAAAAATAATTGTTATCATCGTTAAATCATCATGTTCTGCTTCATTACTGCTAAACTTATGAATTTCTTCCTTTATTTCCTCAATCAAAACTTCACTATTAGTTAATACACTTGAATTTAAAATTTGTTTCAGATGTTCGTAACCGAAATCTTCATTCTGAACATTAGTTAATTCAGTTAAACCATCAGTAAAAAGCACGCAGGCATCATTATTGTTCAACTTAAAGCGTTGCTCTTCCAAAATCAAATCAAATGTATTTTTTTGAGCCAAGCCAACTCCAAGCCCTTTTGGAGTAGCAGTAACAATTTCATTATTTATTTTTAATAGCGCTGGAATATGTCCAGCTCTCGAATATGTAACATCACCCTGTGCATTTTCCAGAACTAATGCAGCGAGAGTAATGTAAGTATGCTTTTCCATTGCTCCAAAAAGCGTTGCATTTATTCTTCTTAATATATCGGATGCTCCTGAAGATTCTGAAGCCACCGCAAGCACAACTCCTTTTAAAAGTGCCATATAAAAGGCAGCACTCATTCCTTTGCCAGACACATCACCAATTAAAATACACGGCTTATTATTTTTCAAAATAACTATGTCGTAATAATCTCCACCAACTACTATTGCAGGTAATGAAAAAGCAGAAATTGAATAATTTTTAAATTTAGGCAATTTCTGCGGAAGCAGCTTTTCTTCCATCTCTTTTGCGAGTAGCAATTCTTTTCTGTATCGCTCTTTTTCCAAAGAATCATGCAAAAGTCCAGCGTTGACTAATGCTATACTAACCTGATTGCAAAATGCTTCGAGTATATATACTTTGTTCAGTTCGAATCTATACTCGTCAATATGCAACACAAATAACATACCAATTTTTTCGTCGTTTGTTTTTAATGGAACTGCAATCAGCGATTTACCAAAAAATATGTATAACAAATCATTATTAAAATCTTTTGCTCCTGATGGAATTGAGGGGATTAAAACAGATTTATTTAAATTTCTGAAATATTCTTTTAAAGTGCCTTGCTTATATATTTGATTTATAGCATCTTTGGAAACATTTTTTGTAAATATTATTTCATCATTATATTTATTTGGATAAAGCTGAATCCAGGAACATGTAGCTTCGCTGGAGTGCTGAGCAGATTCCAAAACGGTAGATAGCAGTTTATCAATATCAACCGAGTTGGCAACTATGCTGTTTATATACGATAATGAACGGATTTCGTAGTTTTGAAGTTCAAGAACCTGAGAGGTTGGAAGAGACATTAATGTTGCAAAAAACATTCTCAAAAAATATCCGAATGCAAAGAAATATGGAGCAACAGCAACGGCATTGGAGCCATAAGCAAAATCATTCATCACATAATTAAAAGCATTTTCATCATTAAGAAAAAATGTTGCAAATATAATTGAACTTACAATACCAAATAATGACTGCCATAGCAATTGCATTTTTTCTCTTTTGGGAAGTATAACAAGCCATGAATTACGCTTGGTTGCTAAAAATGCTATTACAATAGAAACAAATAAAAATGACTGTGCAACACTTTTTAATGAATATGAATCAAAAATGCCGGATAAATGGGTTAAAAATACAGCTAAGAATAAAATTGTTAATAAAACTTTAATATATTTCTTTGTAGTTTTATATCTTCTAATTAATAACCATTTTATTAGGAAATATTTAGTAAAAATGCCCGGAACTAAAATAATTATAGGAATGTAGGAAATAAATCCGTGTGTAAATGCAGAGCTATCGCCTGCAAAAATGGGAATAATGGCAAGTGTAATTAAAAAAATTAAGGATAAAATCATCCAGCGGGTTTGGTCTTTAAAAAAATCCTTTACAGACTCTTCGCTTTCATGCGTTTGTTGATGAAGTATCTGGAAAGAAATATAATAAGCAAAAGAAGCAATTATTGCAGTTGCTGTTAGAGTTTTCCATAGATATTCTATTGTTTCGGGTAAAGATAAAATACCAATAAAAAAAACATCACCTAATATTCTAATCAGCGAAAAAAGAACAAAAATAACAATTAATGCCGTTTGATTTTTTTCTCTTAATATTTTCATATAAATATAATAAAATTAACTACAAAAATAATATATTTGAAAAAAGTAAATTAACAATTTTTTTATTAAAAATTTGAAAATATCTTTAAAAGTTAGATTAGCATTTTGGTACAGCTTGATTGTAGGAATATCTCTTTCGGCATTTGGCTTGTTTACTTATTTTTCTGTTTCAAACGAACTTAATCAGAGTTTGGATAGTTCTTTAAAAAAAGTCTCTGAATCTTTAAATTATATTTTAAGACAAAGTCAAGATGATGTAGATAAACAAAAAGAAAAACCACAAAAAACGAAAAAAGCTAACAAAAAAGATAAGTTTGCTGTTTTCCGTGAAAGTGGAAAACGTGAATTTGTCGGTCCTTTGCGCCCTCAATCGAAGGAATTTGATGTTCAAATCGGTTTGTTCGATGAAAATAATCCCGTTCTTACTGCCGTTTACGAACATATTCTTTTAAATACAAAAAATTATTATATTCAAATTGCAGATACCAATCTACAAGTTGTATGGAAAACAAAAAATTTAAAAAGCAATACACTTCCTTTCCTTCCAAAATCTGAAATTCAACTTGAAGAAAGCAAGGAAATTCCGGACTCAGTTATTCAATATGTAAAGACAGTTTTTCAGGAACATCTTGAGGGCAGTTTTGATAATATTTATATTGATAATCAAAAAGTCAGATTATTTGTAAAAAACACTAATCAGGCAGTTATTTCAGTTGGTTATTCAATAGAAGACATCGAAAATACTCTAAACGGGTTATTTTCCATTTTGATTTACGCCTTCCCAATTATATTAATTATATCAACTATTGGTGGATTAATTCTTTCAAAGCTATCTTTAAGGGCGATTGACGAAATAGCAGTAAATGCTGAGGAAATCACAGCAAGCAATTTAAGTCGCCGTCTTCCAGAGCCGCTTACAAACGATGAAGTTGGTCATTTAACTAACACATTAAACAAAATGATTGAGCGACTTGAAGGTTCTTTTAATCAAATTAGGCAATTCACTTCAGATGCATCACACGAACTCAAAACGCCACTTACTATTCTTCGTGGTGAAATTGAAATTGCTTTGCAATCCCAGAAGAAACCTGAGCAATACCAAATCATTTTAGCAAGCGCCCTTGAAGAAGCAGAACGGCTTTCAAATGTAGTTGAAACACTATTGGAACTCTCTCGAGCTGATGCCGGTCAGGTGAAAATGGCGTTCCAGGAACAAAACATTTCAAAGCTAATTGCTGATATTTCTGAAGATGCTGAAATACTTGCTGAACAAAAGAGTATTTGGGTTGAAAAGAAAATACCTGCAACAGTTATAGCTAATTTCGATTCTGCACGTATGCACCAGGCAATTTTAAATATAGTAGATAACGCAATTAAATACACAAACGAACACGGCAAAATTTCTATTGAACTGACTGAAGATGAGAAATATGCTATTTTAAAAGTTAGCGACACTGGAATAGGTATTCCTAAAAACCAGCTACCTTATATTTTCGACAGATTCTACAGGGTTGATAAAGCACGCTCACACGAAACCCGTGGAGCTGGCTTAGGGCTTTCAATTGTTAAATGGATTATTGATGTCCATAAAGGAAAAATTGATGTAAAAAGCCAGTTGCTTTATGGCACATCGTTCACAATAAAAATTCCAAAGAAAAAAAATATTGAAGGAGATAATTATGAATACACGCCGAAGTTTTCTCGCTAAATTAGGATTAGCACCTTTTTTCTTCTCCGCTTCTTCAAAATTTTTGGAAGCTAAGAATAATTTTACAGAAAATAAAAAAGTGAAGAAGCCGATAGTTATTTCTACATGGGATATAAATTTACCTTCAAATGAAGCAGCTTGGGCTGTATTAAATAAAGCTGGTCGGGCATTAGATGCAGTTGAAAAAGGAGTAAAAGTTGCTGAAGCTGACCCAAAAAATCAAACTGTTGGTTACGGCGGTTTGCCCGATAGAGACGGAAACGTTACTCTTGATGCCTGCATTATGGACGAAAATGCTAATTGCGGTGCTGTTGCCTATCTGCAAAATATTAAACATCCTATTTCTGTTGCCCGGCTTGTAATGGAAAAAACTCCTCATATTCTACTTGTTGGTGACGGTGCTTTAAGATTTGCTCTGGAAAAAGGTTTTAAAAAGGAGAATCTTCTTACCAATGAGAGTAAAATAAAATGGAAAAAATGGCTAAAGGAAAATAAGTATAAGCCATTTTTACAAGATAAAGATAATCACGATACGATTGGAATGTTGGCTTTGGATAATTTTGGAAATTTATCCGGCGCCTGCACTACAAGTGGTCTAAGCTTTAAATTTGCTGGTCGCGTGGGCGATTCACCTATTATCGGTGCCGGGCTTTATGTTGATAATGAAGTTGGTGCTGCTGCCGCAACCGGTAAAGGTGAAGCTGTTATTAAAGTAGCCGGCTCTTTCCTTGTGGTCGAATTTATGAGGCAGGGCAATTCTCCCCAAGATGCCTGTCAGCTTGCTATTGAAAGATTGATAGAGAAGAACAAAGATTTTAAAGAATTTCAGGTAGGTTTTATTGCATTAAACAAAAATGGTGAAACGGGAGCTTATGCTATTAATAAAGATTTC
>DAIOVK010000229.1:0-5647 GCA_036759045.1 Kapaibacterium sp. (SeqCode)
AGTGAACAAGAACACACCCCTTTAATCCCCTCTCAAGAGGGGAATAAGAAAAGTGGATTTAAAGAACGTATCAGCCCTGCTCCTGACCCCTCGTAGTTTTTTATTTCGCATATTTTAAAAAGAGAGGTAATATTTTTAAATGAGCATTACCATAAATCATTAGTTATTAGTCATTAGTCATTTGTAGTTACAAACCAATGACCAATGACTAATAAAAGAATATTTGCTAACTGCGAAATTGTTCTTTACAAGTAAAATCTTCTTACTCTTTTATTTTCGTTATGGAGTCAGGAGTTCTGAAATTTGAAATTAAAATATCTCAGACATTAAACAATTTATTTGATAATTAAAACCTAAGCTAAGTTGATATGCTTCCTTAAATCTATCATTGATTGCAAATTTATAGTAATCGAATAATAAAAATAATTCAAAATCCTTTTGTAAGACTTCCCACTTGCTATCAATAAGTTCTAATTGCTTTTTGCTCTGAAAAGAATACAAAATTTTTGTTTTTAATGCCAGAATACTCTTTAAATCTCCTAATGTTAACTTATTATAAACAAGAGATAAATTAGCATTAATTGAGTTGATTGAATATTTGGCATCAGCTTTGAAATTTATTTGTAAACTTGAATATTCATCATCTGGTTTTGATTCATAATTTTCAAATATCTTATCATCAAGTTTATATGAGTTATATGAAAAACCTAAACGGAGAAGCAATAACAAATGATTCTCTAACTTATTCAAATAATCATAACCATATCCGTAAGATAAATCGAACCATTCTGTATTGTCATCAAAAAGTAAATTGGATTTTAAATTTAATAGATTTATATTATAACAATGTAAGGTTTTGCTACTCCATCGGTTTGCATAAAAGAAACTGTTAATTAAAGAAAAATTAAAATGATTTTTTACTTTAATAAAATCCTCACTTTTAAAATTTACTCCAAAACGCAATAAGTTAAAATATGAATTTAGACAAATGTTTTCATCACTTTTTTTAAAAAAATCATTTTTCTTATATTCTAACACTTGACCTTCTTCAGATTTGTATAAACCAAAATCAATATCAAAATTCTTTAAATTGCTTTGAAACAAAGTTTCGTAAGTAACATTTAATGATGGTTTTAAACCAATTTTTACTTTATCTTCTTCAGAAATTAAAATGGACAAAGCACTGATAACAAACAGCAAAACAGAAAAGAATAATTTCATACAATAGCTCCGCTTTTTTAAGCAAATTAGTAATTTCATTTTAAAATTCAAAATATTTTTAGCTGTATTGTACCAAACCGCTAACAATAAGTTTAATGTATTCTGTCATTCCGATCGCAGCGAGGAATCTCACAAGTCATTGCTACCAAAGAAATTGAGATTCCTCACTTCGTTTACCAATGACATCTTTGCTTGTCGGTCATTCTGAAACGTTGTGAAGAATCCAGAAAATCATTTTTGGAACCACTATTCTCTGGATTCTTCGCTGCGCTCAGAATGACAGTATTATGTGATGTCATTTCCATTAAAATAAAGCACTTGCTTAATTTTGGGGTTCGGAATGACAATTTACTTTTGTACTATTTGTTGTCGATTTAGTATTGTTCAAATATTCAAAATAAACATATTATTCCTCCTTCCCAAGTACAACATCAGAACTCCTGGACCCATTACGAAAATAAAGGAGTTAGGAGATTATGCTCGTAAATAACAATTGCGCAAATCATACAGAAAAGATGTCATTGGTAACGAAGTGAAGAATCATAAGTTTTGTGATAGAAATGACTTGTGAGATTTCTCACTTCGTATCGAAATGACAAGACTGCGAAATAGCAAACTACGAGGCATCAGGAGTTCTGAACTTGGAAAGCCAACTTTCACAAAATCTATGCTTTTACTTTGAATTTATACGGGAAAATGAAAAGCACAGATTTAAAAGAAATATTCCTTCCCAAGTATAACTTGGGAAGGAATGAAAAAAAATTTAAAATGTATTAACCCGTAAACATAATTAAATTTGTAAAATCCTATTTATTGAGATATTAAAATATTTGTTCTTTACAAAAAATTACACTAAATTACATTTTTAAAAAATAAAAATTGATACTTTATGCGGATAATTATTATTCTAATCTTGATAGTTACAACCTCAATTAATCTGTATTCAATGAATGATACTACTAAGAGTGTATTTAAACGCGATTTTTCAAAAGCCAAGCTGTTTATGAATAACAGTAGCAAAATTGTAGTTGAAAACATTAGTTTATATAAAGATAAAGTTATTTATAGAAATTTATATAACAAAACGGCTGACACTATTCCAATTGAAGACATATCTATAATACGTGTTTATCAAGGCAATTATGCTTTATGGGGTGCTGTAACCGGAGCTATACCAGGTTTAATTCTGCCTTTATATTTTATTAAAAAAAATAATTCCGTTCCAGCTGAAGCATTCTTATACTCTGCACTGGGCTTTTCTGCACTGGGCTATATTATTGGTAGTTTTATAGATAGCTATAGGACTGCTTATCATTCTGGTGATTTTTTTATTACATTTCAAAATGAAAATAAACCAAATAAACTATATAATTCCCAAAAAATTATTGAAATTAGTTTTTGCATAAGATAGGATGTATTCATGAGAAGAAAATTCCTTTTCATTTTATTATTTTCCATTACTCTATTATTTTCCTGTAGTACAGGAAGCGAAACGTATTATATTGATTTAGTGGATAAGCAGCACAAAATTAAAGAATTAAAAAATATAGCTTTACTTGATGTTTATATTAGTTCTCCAGTTTTATTAACTGGTACATTTCTTGAATCGGGTGTATATTATAACAATTATCAAGATGTATTTTTAGATATAGATTTGATTCATAAAATTTATGTTGATTCAATGACTAATCATCTTGCAAAAGTAATTGAGAATTACTCAGATACAAAAGTGTTATATGGCGATAGTTTATATTTAAGTTTTACAAATGAAAAGCTTAAGGAATTTGACATAAAAACATATCCATTTAAACTTGATAACAGTGATTTTCCTAAGCTGCCTCATTCTAAAAATGGTCTTAATTTCTTCGATTTTACATATATAGGTCATATTGATTTTTTCTTCCAGCCAGAAATATTAGATAATATCCAACCTCAGATAAAGAAAATCTGCGAAGCCCTGAAAGTTGATGGTATTGTTATTACATATATGACTGTTGTAACTTATGATTATAGCATTTTATCTTCCGAAGGGAAAAGATTTCTTAGATGTAAAATGCTTTATTTTGATAAAGATGGTAAGCATATTGGTACTGGAAAGTTGCATTCACAAGAAAGTTCCGGTTATGCAGAAGATATTTCTGATTATCAAAATGTTTTACGTCAATTTTTTATAAATACTGATGATTTAATGAAAGTATATTATAAAAAAATATCTAAAAGAAAGAAATAAACTAAACTAACATAGTTTATTCCCAGACTTGGGAGTAGCAGGGCAGGATTGATGTATTCTTTTCTAGCCATACCATCAACTTGTTAATGGTATGGCTATGAGAAAGTATCAGTTCGTGAGTTACTCAATTACAAAATGAAGTCCAGCCCATTCCTCGTCGTAAATTTCCTGCTTTAAGACAAAACCAGTTTCCTTTGCTTTGCTTTTAATATCTTCTACATCATATTTTAAAATACCGGATAAAATCAAATCACCTTTATTATTTTTCAAAGCTTCATAGAATTTTGGGATTGAAGGAAGGAGCAAGCTGCTAAATAAGTTTGCAGTTATACCATCACATTCAGGGAAATTGTATGTTTCAATGTCAGCTTCAAAAACATCTATAAGATTTTCAACTCTATTGAGTTGAACATTTTCGACTGCATTATCAATTGACCAGTAATTATTATCGAAAGCTAATATTTTCGCGGCACCAAGTTTTGCAGCTAAAATCGCGAGAACTCCTGTTCCAGTTCCGACATCGACCCAATTTGTATTTGGTTTCAATACTTTTTCAAGTAGGGCGCAGGAAAGACGTGTAGTTGCGTGTTCTCCAGTACCAAATGACATTTTAGGATTGATAATAAGTTTAATTTCAGTATTCAACTTATCTAAATGGACAGAAGGGGAAATGCCGATTCTTTCAGAAATAACAAATGGCTTTAAATTCTTCTCCCATTCTTCATTCCAATTTTTTTCGTGCATTTTTTCTTCTTTTTCAATTTGGGCAATGTCTGAGACAAGTTTCATTGATTCATAAAAATGCTCCTTAATTCTTTCCCATTCATCTAATTTGAAACAAACTATTAACTTATCGAATTGCTCCTCAACTCCGACGAATTTATAATTATAAAGCATTCCATAAAATATTTCAAATACTTCTGTTTTTACAGAAATATGAATATTAACAAACATTTCTCTTTTCATATAAAAATAACTTGTAAAATCAAACCAACAATTATAAATTGCATTTAACTATGTTACAAAAATAAAAAAAATTATGAACGAATCAAATCTATGTGAAAAACTAAAAAAAATTAAATTATTAGCAATGGATGTTGATGGCACAATGACAAACAGCACCGTTTATTATTCAAAAAACGGAGAAGAACTAAAACGCTTTTGCATTCGGGACGGAATGGGAATGGAACTTTTAAGAAGAGAAGGAATTGGAACTGCAATAGTAACAAGCGAAAATTCACCCATAGTTATTGCAAGGGCAAACAAATTAAAAATAGAACATTTATTGCTCGGTTCACGTAATAAGAAAAAAGATATAGAGCAGCTTGCGGAAAACCTACATATTGGGGTAGATGAAATTGCTTTTATCGGTGATGATATAAATGATTTGCAGGCAATACAAACTGCTGGAGTTGGCGCCTGCCCCAGCGATTCTCACGAATTAATTAAAGAAAACGCCGATTATATCTGTGAAGCAAAAGGCGGCGAGGGTGCAATAAGAGAAATTATAGAAAAAATTTTAATATCTCAAAAAAAATCAATATCTTTGCCAGAAAGTTGGTAATTAAATAATTAATGGAGGAAATATGTCAGAACAAAATGGCTCAAATTACACAAAAGGTTTCTTACTCGGTGCCATAATCGGTGGCGCCGTTGGGGCAATAACAGCACTGCTGCTTGCACCAAAATCCGGTCGCGAACTTCGCGAAGACCTTGCTGTTCGTTCATCTGAACTATATGACAAAGCAACTGATTACTTTAATGATTTGGAAGGTAATGTCAGCACTGCCGTAACAAATACGATGAACGAAGGCAAAGCAAAAGCTCAAAACATCATTAGCTCAGCAAAACGACAGGCAGAAACTATTTTGCAAAATGCTGAAAGAGTTCTTTTTGATGCTAAAACAAAAGCCGAACAAACAAAAGACTTAGTACAAGATAAAATCGAACACCTCAGAGAAGCAGCTAAAGCAAGCGCTGAAGCTTTTAAAACTGAAATGAAAAGTCCACTCGAAGAAGAAAAAGGTTTATAGATGATTTAGCTGTCGGCTGTCAGCTGTCAGTTGTCAGTTCTTTTTTTAGTTATTTGTCATTGGTCATTAGGTGCTAGTATAATAATTCGTTAAAAGATTTACTATCTTTTGTCATTCCGAAACGAAGTGAGGAATCTCACAAGTCATTGCTATCACAGAGTTT
>DAIOVK010000230.1:0-4436 GCA_036759045.1 Kapaibacterium sp. (SeqCode)
AAATAAATTTGGGAGTTATTCTAAGTTTTATAGTAACTCCATAATTTATTATGGATGGAATGATGATTGTGTATTTTGGAAAAAGATGATAATAACCCACAATACCTCCCAAATAAATTTGGGAGTTATTCTAAGAATTAGTGTAACTCCATAATTTATTATGGAGAAAAAGATGAAAGTTTTATATGGAACTTATGCACTTTCCCTACACCCTCTTATGATAATTCAACACCGCTAAGCTATTCATTAATACAGAAAAGCCAATCAAAATCAAAATATGAATTTTTACATCTGAAAAACCAGAACCTTTCAGCATTACCATACGAACAGATTCAATCATATATCGCAACGGATTAAATAAAGTAATGTTTTGTGCCCAATTCGGCATATTTTCAACTGCTGTAAAAAGCCCGCTCATTAAAATAAAAATTACTGTAAAAAACCAGGTGAGAAACATCGCTTGCTGTTGTGTTTCGGTAAATGTTGAAATTAGTAGCCCAATTCCAAGAACAAGTGTTAAATATATTCCAGCTATTGTGAAAAGTAAAATCGGACTTCCCAGAAAAGGAATATTGTAAAGCAATTTTGCAAGAACCAAACCAAGCCCAAACAAGAAAAGTCCAAGAACCCAAAAAGGAACGAGCTTTCCAATAATCAACTGATACTTTTTTATTGGAGTTACGTTTAGCTGCTCTATTGTTCCAATTTCCTTTTCACGCACAATATTTAAGCTGGTAAGAAAAAGTCCAATCACTGAAATTAGAACAACAAGTATTCCCGGCACCATAAATGTTTTGTAATCCATTTCTTCGTTGAACCAGTTTAAATTGCTTACGTTTATTGATTTTATTATATTAGTGCTTACATTCATCGTTCCGGGATTAGTATGTTTTTGGAGCAGTTCCTTGTTGGCGTCCAAAATAATGTTAGCAGCGTATTGCATACCCATTGCTGCTTTTACTCCGTCAATTGCATTTATTGTAAGTTGCACATTTGAAGAATTATTTCTAAACAAATTCTTTTCAAAATCCAAAGGTATTTCCAAATATAAATCGGTTTCACGCTTATGCAGAAAATCTTCTGCTTTCTTTGTATTGGTGCTATTTCCAGTAATAATGAAATAATTACTCGCTTCAAATTTTGATGTTATTTTTCTTGAAAGCGAAGAAAAATCCTTGTCAACAATGAAAATTCTTAAATTTTTCATCTCAAAAGTAGCAGCATTAGCCAGAATTAAAAGTTGAATAAGCGGCATAAAAAGCATTGCTCCTACCATCTGCTTGTTGCGGAAAATCTGCCTAAATTCTTTTTGTATAATTAAAAATATTTCTCTCATTGCAACCTCACTTTGTATTTTTTCACACTAACAATTATAAAAAACACAGTAAATCCAATTAAAATCAGTGTTTCCTTGTAAATATATTCAATTGAAGAACCTTTAAGCATTATGTCTTTAATAATCACGTTGAACCAGCGAGCTGGAATTATATTTGTTATGACTTGGAGCCATTCAGGCATATTTGCTATTGGATATATGAAATCGGATAGCAGCATAGTTGGAAGCATAAGCCCCATTAACGAAATGATTAGTGCAACCTGCTGTGAATTTGCTATTGATGAAATTAGTATTCCAAGCGTTAAGGCAGATGTAATGAATATAATTCCTTCAATAAAAAGCAAAAGCAAGCTGCCTCGAACAACTACTCCAAACACAAGATTTCCGAAAGCAAGTATGATAATTCCGTCAATAAAACCAAGCACCAGATACGGAACAACCTTTGCAATAATTACCTGAATTGGTTTCATTGGTGATACAAGAAGCAGTTCCATAGCTCCGATTTCTTTTTCCCGTGTTAAGGAAATGGAGGTCATCATTGCAGAAATGAGCATTAAAAGCATTGTTATTAAACCGGGAACAAATAGAAAAGTACCTTTCAATTCCTCATTGTACCGCATTTTTACATCAACATTGACACGAAGCGGAATTGCAGCTAATTTGTTCTCTTCTAACAAATAATTATTTAAAATAGATTGAGTATAGTTTTGAAGTGAATTTCCAGTGTTCGGGTCTGTAGCATCGGAAATCAGTTGAATGTTTGCTGTTCCCTGTTTGGTTAAATTTTCAGCAAAATTATTCTCAAAAACCAATGCAATCTTGATTTTTCCTTTTTTGAATGCTCTTTCAATGTCATCGTAACTATCTAAATATTCGTATAAAATGAAATAGCCGGAGGAAAGCATTTTATTTGTAATTTTCTGAGTTTCGCTGTCTTTCGATAAATCAAGAATCGCAATTTTAGCATCACGTATTTCATTTGTAATAGCATATCCGAAAAGGAGCAGTTGCACCGTCGGCATACCAATAAGGATTAAAAGAGTGCGCGGGTCTCTTTTTATATGTAGTATTTCTTTATAAACGAAAGCAAAAAATCTTTTCATATTTTTAATTAATTATTTATTTAATCTCCACCCCAAGTCGCATTTGTGAAGGAGAATATTTCATTTATCTTCTTCTCCTTCCCAAATTGCATTTGGGAAGAAAATAAATATTCTTTTTCTTTATCCCGAAAGGGATTAAATTATTGTAGAAAAAATCAAAGAGCGAAACCGATTTATCCCGCAAAGATTATATTATATGTTTTTTCAAAATTTAATCCCTTGCGGGATATTATTGGGAACGTAAAACATTTTCTACAATAATTTAATCCCTGCGGGATAACACTGATAAAAAAATATTTTCTACAATAATTTAATTCCTTGCGGGATATTATTGGTAACGAAAAACAATTTTCTACAATAATACAATCCCTGGCGGGTTAGTTTTATTTTTCTCTGTAGTCAGAAGGAATTTCTGACTTTAGGAAAAGATAACACTTTTAACGGAGAATTTACTTTAACCCGATATTTCATTGATTCATCTAACAATAGAATCAACAATTTCAAACGAAGAAACAGTTCATCGCAAGAAAACTTTTCTCTTTCCCAAGATGGATTTTTGGGAAAAACACTTAATTACAAATCAAACCATCTTAAATATTTCAATTTGAAATAAGCTAATAAGGTTTTGAAACCGGTTTCCCATTTTTCTACTAAGGTTTATTATGAAAATAAGGTTTTATTTTTTAGAAAGAAACCTTATTTTAAATTATTAACCTTAGTAGAAAATAAGCATCAAAGAACCATTAACCTTATTAGCTTATTTCTCTTCTTTTAGTCATACTATCAACAAGTTGATAGCATGACAAGAATAAATGTCATGCTATCAGCTTGCTGATAGTATGACTGGAAAGCAATACTTACTTTTGTCTTTGAACTGTGATTTTTGTGATTTATTTGATTTGTATGATGAAGAAAGAAAATCATCTCTTAATCAGAAAAATCAAATAAATCATAGTTCAAATAGAAAATCAATAAAATTTTTATCCCCTCGCTATTTTTACAAAAACATCGTCAATAGAATCAGAATTATACTTTTTCTTTAGCTCGCTTGGGCTGCCCATTGCTTCAATTACTCCGGCAGTCATTATTGAAATTCTGTTGCAATACTCTGCTTCGTCCATATAATGCGTAGTAACAAAAACAGTAATCCCTTGGGCAGCAGTCTCATAAATCAATTCCCAAAACTGGCGGCGGGTAATAGGGTCAACTCCTCCGGTCGGCTCATCTAAAAAAACAATTTCCGGCTCGTGTATAATAGCAACAGAGAAAGCAAGTTTTTGTTTCCAACCCAAAGGCAGTGAAGCAATTAATTCGTTTTTTATATCACCGAGTTTTAGTTTGTCAATCAAAATATTTGATTTTTCAAGAATCTGCTTTTTTGAAAGCCCATAAATCCCACCATAGAACTGAATATTTTCAAGTATAGTCAAATCGTCATAAAGAGAAAACTTCTGGCTCATATAACCGATTCTTCTTTTGATTTTCTCAGTATCTTTGAAAACATCGAAACCAGCGACAGTAGCAAATCCGCTTGTTGGCTTTAGCAAACCGCAGAGCATTCTTATTGCAGTTGATTTGCCTGCACCATTTGCACCAAGAAAACCAAAAATTTCTCCTTTTTTAACATCGAAAGTTATTTCGTTTACAGCAATGAAATTACCAAATTTCTTTGTTAGATTTTCTGCTTTAATTGAGTATTCCATTTATCTGCCTCCAACCATTAAATCAATGAAACAATCCTCAATTGTTGCTTTAATCGGTTCAATGCTTGCGCTTTCAACTCCATTTTTCTCAAGATAATTCAAAATATCATTTTCCTTAAAATTTTCCAGTTTATCAATATAATGGAGCGTTTCACCAAAAGGATAAATGTTTTCGCAAAACTCGTACCCGCGTAACGTTGTGATTACTTTATGTGGGTTACTATGTTTAATTGCATAAAGTTTTTTAGAAAAATTTTCAGTGATTTTACTTGGTTTTTCTACAGCAAGCAGTTT
>DAIOVK010000230.1:4536-5645 GCA_036759045.1 Kapaibacterium sp. (SeqCode)
TTTTCTTCAACAGTCAAATCCTGATAAAGAGAAAACTTACCCGGCATATAACCAATTATATCCCTTAGCTTTTTAAAATCCTTTACATTATCAAGATTTTCGACTGTTGCTGTGCCACTATCCTGCAAAATCAAGGTTGCAAGAATGCGAATAAGAGTAGTTTTCCCAGCGCCATCTGGGCCTATTAAACCAAAGATTTTTCCGCTCTCCACCTTGAATGAAATATCATCAAGAGCAGTAACTTTTTTGTATTTTTTTGATATGTTTTTTGCTATTATTGAGTACATTTTAACTTTATGTTTTAACTGAATGGTTAAAAAGCTGTTGGCTATCAGCTGTTGGTTTATAGTTTATAGTTTATGGTTTATAGTTTATGGTCATTAGTTATTGGTCATTAGTCATTGGTATTTTTTTCTTTACGAATGACAAATGACGAATAACGAATGACCAAAATTCTCTTTATCCACACTCTTTTAAAAACAAATATTGATTCTGACATCCGTCATAATAACTTAATCTTTCAGTCATACGAACAACAATTTAATAACTTTACATTCCTATTATGACTTTCGTAAAGTTACTTAACTTTGCGAAAGTTCGAAAAATCTAATCCTATCTAAACATTATAATCTTTCAAATCAATTTAACCAAATGGTTAAACCTAATAGTTCAAAATTACAAAATTTTATTAAAAATGCAAATAATTTTTATTACTTTTAAAAAAATTATTTAAAATGAATTGCGAGCCAAACAGAATGTTCGTTTTCGTCAGTCCATTCAACTCTATGCTTTGTATTTGAAGGAATTAAAATATAATCGCCTGCCTGCATTTCAACTAATTCATTATTTTCATAGAAAACTAACTTAGCAGCACCTGAAAGGAGAATTACAAATTCGGATTCTTCCTGTATAAGCCATTCGCCTTTAGGGGTAGTGTGACCAAGTGAAACTATACGTTCAACTTTAAAATTTTTATTTAAAAGAAGATTTTCAAAAAATTCTTCTCTCAAATCATCAGGTAAATTTTGAAAAATGTTATTTTTTTTCATATTATTTTAAATACTATTTAATATACGATTTACAAAAATATGAAATGAATAAATAGAAAG
>DAIOVK010000231.1:0-5607 GCA_036759045.1 Kapaibacterium sp. (SeqCode)
TAGCTTATTTGAAGGGATTTTCCAGTCATACTATCAACAAGTTGATAGCATGACATTCAATAGTAATGATGTCATTGGTAACGAAGTGAAGATTCTCACAACTCCTTGCTACCACAGACTTTGAGATTTCTCTCTTCGTATCGAAATGACACCTTTTCTGGGTAATTTGCACAATTGTTCTTTACGATACTAATCTCCTAATTCCTTTATTTTCGTTATGGGGACAGGAGTTCTGAAATTAAAAAAGTAAAATTTTCGCAAAAAAAAAGCCCCACAAAAAGTGAGGCAATATTTTTATCAGTTTATGCTTATTTTTTTAGTTCAAGTGTTATTTTTGTGCCATCGCTAAAACCGATAGTTTCAGGAACCCAAAATGCGATTAATTCTTCAATATTTCTTAAAGCAACATCATATTGATTCGTTTTGTCATGGGGCCAAAGTTCTTGCTGAGTAACTTTATCGCCAGCTTTGAATGTAATTTTATCATAAATAATAGGGCGAACTTTAATAAGTTGGTTCATTTTATTAACTATTCTGATTTCACCCTTAATTAAATTTATTTCCTTGCTGGAAATGTTGGTCATATTGAAACGAACACCATCAGCTTGTAAAGTATCGGTATCAATTTTCAATTTTTGTGAAAACTCAACAGTTAAGGCATTTTTCAACTCTAAACGTGCAATGCTTTGAGAAAGAGCGTTAACGCTTGAATTTCTAAAAAATTCCTTTTGCTCTTCAATGATTTGAGAAAGTGATTTGTTGTATAAAGAATCCGGAGTGTCAATTAAACGTGCTATACCATTTGTAAGCAAATCAATTTGTTCTTTGCTGACAGCTTTGTCGCTTTGTACTTTTTCAACAATTGAAGAAATATTATCTTTGGTTAATACTTCATTCAATACTTTTGATTGGCTTTGTTGGGAACAGGCAGTTGTAAAAATATATGCCATCAAACCAATAAAAAATAATGTTGTTTTAGTTAATCTAATCATAAATTCACCTAATTAAATTATAAAATATTTTTAATTTTTTACAAAATTACTAATTAATTTTAAATTATAACCTATATTATTCATAAATAAAAAATTATAGTTGATTACTCCTTCCCAAGTTGAACTTGGGAAGGAACTTTTCAATAAAGCTATGCTTTGACATTTCATTTATATAGTAAAAATTGTAAAGCACAGCTTAAAAAGAAATCTTCCTTCCCAAGTGCAACTTGGGAAGGAGTTTAATAAATTTTATATTTATAAAATTACTAATTAATTTTAAATTATATTATTTATTTTAAATGTTCTTTTAATATACCTAATCTCAACCCATAAACACTAACAATGCAAAAATCCCTGTGGAAATAAGATAGACATTCTTCTAAAATTATGCTTCCAGCTGTTATTATGTCTGCTCTCATCGGCTCTATTCCATAATTTGATATGATATCCTGCACTGATAAGTTAAAAAATGTATTAGTCATTTTCTTTATATTACTTAACCTCAAATTATGAAGGTTAATTGCTTTTGACTGATAATCTCTTAAGCCAATATCAACAGCGGCAAGTGTAGTTGGAGTGCCTGCAACAGCATAAAGAAGCGAATCATCATTTATTTTTGGAATTACCGAAAGATTTTCCCTGATGAAATATCTCATATCCTGAATTTCATTTTCTTTTGGGGGATGTTTCGGAAAAAATTTGTCTGTAAGTTTTACAGCACCAATATTTATGCTTTGCTTAAAATCAATTTTATTGTTTTTTCCAAAAATAATTTCAGTGCTACCGCCTCCTATATCAATGACCACAGAAGGTTTTTCATTTTCTATTGTTCCGATATAGGTTAGTTCAGCTTCTTTATCGCCGGGAATAATTGATATTTCAGCACCTAACTTTTTTGATAAGCGAGTAGCAACTTCTTTCCCATTTTTAGCATCACGCATCGCCGAAGTTGCATTTGCAAAGATTTGTTTTGCCTGCTCTTTCTCGCAAATATTTTTATATTTTTCCAAGACAATTTCAGCACGGGTTATTGCTTCATCGCTAATTACATTTGTTTTCCAAACGTTTTCTCCAAGACGGGCAATTGAATGTTCATCTCTGATTATATTAATGCCATTATCTTCTTTTTCCACTATTAACATTAAAACAGTATTTGAGCCGATATCCAATCCGGCAAAACGCTCTTTATTCATTATTATTTATTTTGTTTATATGAAAAAATGTTTAAATTTGTTAATTACATTAATTGCAAATTTAGTAAATAATTATGAAAAAATTTGTTTTTATAATCATCTCATTGTTGTTTTCCATTGAATTATTCTCACAGGATAAAGTATCTGGTTTTATTGAAAACAAAGGACAATGGGATAGCAGCATTTTGTTTATTGCCAGAACAAATAACGCAAATGTTTATATAACAAATAATTGTATAAAATTTGAAACATACAGTATTAATGTAAATAATAAACAATTAGAAAACTATAAAATTTTCGAAAAGGATTTATCTGTTATCAATGTTGGAAGCATAAAAGCAAATAAAAAATCAGATTATTATTTAAATTATTTAATAGGTAATGATAAAAGTAAATGGGTCTGGAACGTTCATTCATATTCTGAATTGGAATTGTATAATACCAAGGATAATACTTCTTTAAAACTAACTGTAAATCAAAATAATTCCTTAAATATTTCAGTTACTTCAAAAGAAAAAAATTTCATTCAAAAAAAAGAGCAAGATGAATTGCAATCAATTATATATTCGTCTTTTCTCGGTGGGGCAAATTACGATGTGGCAGAAACGGTTAAATTGACCAAAAATAATGAAATTGTTGTAGCCGGCTATACTTTTTCGAATAACTTTCCAATATCAGATTCTGCATACCAAAAGGAGATGAAATACTTAACCACAGCTCTTCCCGATGTCTTTGTTTCAAAATTCGATTCAAGTGGAGAAAATTTAATTTTTTCTACATACATTGGGGGTGCAGTTGATGATTATGCAAAATCAATTGCAATTGACGAAAACGAAGATATATATGTTACTGGCTACACTTCAGGAACAACTACATTTCCAACCACTGCCGGTGCATACTCAACGAAAAGCAAGGGTGGTTTCGACTGCTTCGTATTGAAATTGAAGAAAGATGGAACAAATTTAATTTTCTCTACTTTTATCGGAGGAGTAAAAGACGATTATGCCCAGGCAATTGGAATTGATACCTTTGGAAATCCTTACATAACCGGTTACACCTATCTCGGTAGCGATTTCCCTGTAACTGAAAACGCTTTTCAAAAAACGAATCTTGGTGAATTTGATGTTTTCCTTTCAAAGTTTAACACAAATGGCAGTCAATTGCTGTTTTCCACTTTACTTGGTGGAAATAGTGAGGAATTCGGTCAAACAGTTTATGTTTTAAATGAACAAAATGTTTATTTGTCCGGTTTTACCCGTTCTTCAGATTTTCCTGTTACTGAAAATGCTTATGACAAGACATATAACGATACAAGCACAATTAAATCAATAACAAGTGATGTTTTCTTAAGTAAAATAAATTCTATATCAGGAACATTAGATTATTCTTCCTATATTGGTGCTGCCGCAAAAGATGGTTCATATATTCTTCGTTTAGATAATGAAAATAACATTATACTTGCCGGCGTAAGTGAATCCGCTGATTTCCCTGTTACTCCGGAAAGTTACGATACTTCATACAATAATATAGATGGACAGCTTGGTCCAGGCGATGGCATCTTGTTCAAATTCAATCAGGCAGCCGATTCGCTTTTATTTTCTACTTATCTTGGCGGCACAAATGCCGACAGAATTTATGATTTAGTATTAGATAGTATAAATAATATTTACGCAATTGGCACTACTTCATCAAGAGATTTTCCGACAACAATCAATTTAGACACTGCTTTCATTAAAGACAAAGAAAACGTTTCAAACGCTTTTATTTCTAAGTTCAGTAGCAATGGTGATTCTCTATATTTTTCATCTTACCTTGGTGGTTCTTTTAGCGATATTGGGAAAGCAGTTGCATTAATCAAAGAAAACCAAATTGTTGCTGTAGGTACTACAAATTCGCCAGACTTCCCGATTACACCAAACGGCTTTGATACTACTTATAATGATGAAGCCCTTTCAGATTGTTTTTTAAGTATATTAACTACATTGAATTTTACTGTTTCGGCTGGCGCTGACGTTGAAATATGCAGAACTAAAGGGGTTTTTATTGGGAATGAAGCTCAAAATGGTTATGGAACTGTTACTTACTCATGGCAGCCAACTGCTGGTTTAAGCAATCCAAATAAAGCCCGTCCCTTTGCAGAGCCAGATACAACAACAACTTATACTATTACAGCAAAAGATGAGAAGAACAATATTGTTAGTTCTCAGATAACTGTTAGAGTTAAACCCAGTCCAATAGCATTTTTTAAAGGTCCAAAATTTGTTTTCCCAAACACAAAACACTCATATTTAGCATCCGTTACAAATCCAAACTGGCAATACTATTGGGAAGCAGTTGGAGGCGTTGTTATTCAGGGGCAGGGAACAATAAACCCTGTAGTTCTATGGAATGATGCAGCTACAGCAGTGCTATCTTTAATAGTTACAAATGAATATGGTTGCCGGGATACTTCAAATGCTTTAGAAATGAAAATCGGGACCTATTTTAAGCCAGTTATATTTTACGATGGCTTAACAATATTTTGTGAAAGGGATAGCGTCATTTTAAATGCCGGATTTCCATACAAAGAATATAATTGGTCTAATGGTGTAACTACACAATTTGATACAATTAGAATGGGCGGAAAATACTGGGTGGAAATTACGGATTCACTCGGAAATATCGGAGTTAGCGATACACTTGATTTTTTCTTTTCACCTGCTCCTGATACTCCGGTTGTGGTTTACGAAAAGCCATATTTAATTTGTGTAAACAAGGAAGCATATTATCAATGGTATATAAATGGTAATCCCTTGGATAACGCAAACAATGACACACTGATTCCAACGATTGACGGAGATTATTTCGTTGAAGTTAAAAATGTTTTTAACTGTAAAAATTATTCTAAAAATATTTATGTGATTGTTAGTTCAGTTCCTGAAAAAAAAGCAGGGAAATTTTCAATTTTTCCAAATCCAACAGAAAATAAAATAAATATTTATTGTTTTGATGCTTTAGAAGGATTAATTGATATGAAAATATTTGATATATATTCAAATGAAGTATTTGAAAAAAAGAATATTGAAGTTACTCAAAATAATATTTATTCTGTTGATATAAAAGATATTGCAGTCGGTGTTTATATTTTACAAATTTACAATAACAATCAAATATATTATTTCAGGTTTATAAAGCTCTAGCTCTCCCAAATTTACGTATTTATTTATCTTTATTTTAAATAAATATAGATTAGTACAAATTTATATTTATTTTTTTTACAAATTATTAATTACGTATTTAATGTTTCAGGATTTTCAATCATTATTGGAAATAAACTCCCAAATAAATTTGGGAGTTATTCTAAGAATTAGAGTAACACCATAATTTATTATGGTGATTTTACTATCAGTACGAAAAATGTATGCATTTCCAACTAAAAAAAC
>DAIOVK010000232.1:0-5563 GCA_036759045.1 Kapaibacterium sp. (SeqCode)
ATTTGTACGCATTAAATGTGGTTTTTTTTAAGTTTATGAATTATTCAGGTTAATAGAATTAATAAAAAAGAAAAATCTTATAATTAATAAATGAAATGTGAAGTATGAAAAAAACAAAATTCAATTTATTATTGTTTCTTTTAATTATTTCAGTCCTCTTCCCTATTAGAGCTATATCAGAAGTAACCAAGTTTACACTTGAAGATGCTATAAAAATAGGACTGAATAATAACAAAGATGTTAAAATAGCTTTCATGAATATCAGGAAAGCCGAAGCAGCGGTTGACCAGGCATTTGGTTACGCACTACCAACAGTAGATTTTTCTGCATCTTTTTCTCACTATATTGAGACTCCAAAGATGCCGTTTATTGATTTTGAAGCTATGCTAACAAATGCTTCTTATGCCCTTTTATTCAAGGAGCATGTAATTCCGGAAGACGAATCTAAATATGTTCCGGTAAATACGGCTCTTATGTCTTTTACTCAGGCAAATAATTACCAAGCTGGCTTTGAAGTTACTCAAATACTTTTTAATTCTGCGGTTTTCAGAGGTATTGGAGCTTCAAAGATTTATTTGGATTTATCTAAAAAGCAATTTCACTCATCAATTACAAAATCTGTGCTTGATATTAAAAAAGCATTTTATGGTGTTTTGCTTGCAAAAGAGCTTTCCAAAATTTTAAATGATGCATATAATAATGCTCAATTAAATTTTAAAAATGTAAAAGCATTGCATACGCAAGGACTTGTTTCAGATTTCGATTTATTGCAAACTGAAGTAAATGTAGAAAATATTAAACCTTCATTAGTTGAAATGGATAATATGGTTAAAAATACTATTGAAGGATTGAAGATTGCTATGGGTATTGAACAAAACAGAGAAATTGAAGTGGTTGGTGAAATTACATTTTCTGACCAAACAATACCCGATGTAACTCAAACAATTGAAATAGTAATGAATAACAACTTAGATTTGAAATCACTAAGTTTAAAAAGAGAAGTTGATGATGCTTATATTGATTTAGACAGGTCTGAATGGTGGCCCTCGGTTGCAGCTTTCGGAAATTATACCTTTGCCGGTTCCTCCGATAACTTTAAATTTCTTAATTATCGTTCTGCAATGGTCGGAATTAATCTTTCAATCAATTTGTTTAAAGGTAACCAAACGTATAATAAAGTGCAGCAATCTACAATTACTGCTTTGCAAACTGATGAGCAAATTAATCAACTGAAATCCTTTTTATCAATGCAGGTAAAGTCCACTATTTTAGAAATGGAACGCACTAAATCTTTGATTGAATCGCAAAATAGAAATGTTAATTTAGCACAACGTGCTTATGATTTGTCTTTGGTTAGATACAAAGAAGGAACAGGAAGTCAGCTTGAAATTCAAAATTCTGAGTTAGCTCTCCGTCAGGCAAAGACTAACCGCTTGCAAACTGTATATAGCTATATAGTTACCCAGTTCCAATTAGATTATTATTTTGGAACTTTGAAAGATGAATATATTGAATATGTTCAACCTAAATAAGTATATTATTTTAAATATATAGGAATAAATATATGAAAAAAGAAGTGTTATTAGGCAAAATTGTTTTAATACTATTTTCTTTAGTTTCTGGAATGTTTTTCGTTAGCTGCCAGAAAGAAGAGCAAAAAGAAGCAGCAATGAGTATTGAACAAATTAGAGAAAAAGAAGGCGTGCCTGTTTCTATTTTAGAACTTCAGCCACAGGAATTTGAAAAGAAACTCAACTTTTTTGCTCATTTAACTGGAATTCAGGAATATAAGGAGTTTTCAAAAGTTGCCGATAGAATTCAAAATATTAATGTTCAGGTCGGAAGCCAAGTTTCTGCTGGAAAAACAATTATTGAATTTCCTACAAACAATCCAGCATTGCAATTTAACCAAGCAAAAGTTGCACTTGAAAATTCTGAAAAAACATATAAACGCTTAAAGAATCTTTTAGAAGCTGGAGAAACTTCACAAGCTAATTTCGATGGTGCAGAAGCGCAGTATTTAGTCAGTAAAAGAAATTTTGAATCGTTAAAACAGCTTTTATTTGTTGAAGCTCCAATTAGCGGAGTTGTTACTGAATTATTTATAAAAGAAGGTGATAACGTTGACTATGGAAAACATCTTTTTACTATTGCTCAAATTAACAGAATGAAAGCAAAGATTTGGGCAAGTGATGAAGAAGTTGTTCAATTAAAAGTTGGTATGCCAGCAGTTATTAAAATTAACGATAATGAAATTACTGGCAGAATTTCTGAAATAGCTCTTGCAAAAGATATGGATAAGAAAGCTTTTGGAGTTGAAGTTCAATTCGATAATCCAAGCAGAATTCTTAAAAGTGGTATGACTTCCGATTTAAACATTACTGTTTATAAAAAACCAAACACAATAATAGTCCCAAGAAATTTCATCAAGACAGAATTGGGAAAGAATTTCGTATTTGTTGATATAAATGGAATAGCAAGTCGCCGCGATATTGTAATTGGAGAAGAAGCTGGTATTAATGTTGAAGTTATAAATGGTTTGCAAGCCGGCGACAAATTAATTACTGATGGTATTGCCCTTGTAAAAGATGGAGCTAAAATTAAAGTGACTAATTCTGAAGGGAAATAAAATGCAGATTGCAAAAATATCCATAGAACGTCCTATTATGATGACAATGATAATTCTGGTATTTGTCATCTTCGGTGTTATTGCTTACTTTTCTCTTAACATAAATTTAGAACCGGAAGTAGAAATTCCTTATGTTACAGTTACTACTATTTATGCTGGTGCAGGACCAAAAGAAATTGAAACTCTGATTTCTAAAAGAATTGAAGACGCTATTTCAACAATTACTCAAATTGAAATGGTTCAGTCTTATTCACTTGACGGTGCTTCAATTGTTGTTATTGAATTTAAAATGGGTAAGAAAATTGATGTAGCTAACCAGGAAGTAAAAGATAAAATTGATGCAATAATTAGTAACCTACCTGATGATGCTGAATTGCCGGTAGTTCAAAAAGTTGATATGCGGGCTTTTCCAATAATCAATTTAGTGCTAAGTGGCGATAAGAATCCTCAAGAATTATATGATATTGCTGATAAAAAGCTAAAAGATAGATTTTCTCAAATTGATGGTGTAGCAAATGTTAATTTAACAGGCGGACAAGAAAGAGAAATTTGGACTGTTTTAGATAATAAAATAACTTATGAAAATTCTATTTCTTTAACTCAACTTTTGCAAATTTTAAAAGCAAATAATATGAATATGCCCGGCGGCTATTTCCAAATTGGAAATCAGGAGTTTTCTGTCCGCCTCCAGGGTGAATTCAACGATATAAAGAAAATGGAAGAATTGCAAATTCCTACTCCTTTTTCATCAAAAAAACTTAAGCAATTTGCAACTGTTATTGATACTGGAAAGAGAATAAGGCAAAAAGCTATTTATTTTAATAATACTAATGATGTAAGAGATACTAATATTGTCCGTCTCGGTATTGTGAAAAGTCCGGACGGAAACGCAGTTAAAGTTGCCGATGCTATTCGAGCTACTTTACCGGAGATTCAGGCATCTTTGCCCCAGGGAGTTAGTTTAAACGTAATTAATGATGACTCCGATTACATCAGAAGCAGCATTAGCGATACTATTGGAAATATTGTCCTCGGTGTAATTTTTACTTCTATTGTACTTTTTATCTTTCTGGCAGATTTCCGCTCTACTTTCATTGTTGCTCTTTCGATGCCTACTTCAATTATAGCAACATTTATGCTTCTTCAGGCATTTGGTTTAACACTAAATATGATGACGCTGATGGGGCTTTCAGTCTCAATTGGAGTGCTTGTTGCAAATTCCGTAGTGGTGCTTGAAAATATTTTCAGGCATAAAGATATGGGTAAAACTAATCAACAGGCATCATTAACCGGAACATCTGAAGTTACAGTAGCTGTTATGGCTTCTACTTTGACAAATCTTGTTGTGTTTTTACCTATTGTTTCTATGTCTTCAATTGTTGGACAATACTTAAAGGAATTAGCTCTTGCTGCTACATTTGCTACGATTTTCTCTTTAATATTTTCATTTACTTTAACTCCAATGCTGGCTGCATTAATTTTACCAAAATCAACAAAAGAAGGAAGAATTAGTGAAGCAATGAAAAGATTCTTTGCTCGCTGGGACGATGCTTACAGGTATATGTTAAAATTTGTCCTAAAAAATAAGTTTATTTCTACTATTGTTGCTTTAAGTTCTTTTGTATTGTTAATACTTGTTGGAATGACTTATGGTTCTAAACTTGGCGGCGAATTCCTGCCTTCAATGGATGACGGAAAAATTAAAATTGATGTTGAACTTCCTGAAGGTTATAATTTAGATGCTACTGCAAATATTCTTCAGGAAATTGAAAGTATTGTCGAAAAAGATAGTTTAGTTAAACATATAATAACTAATCTCGGTAAAATTGATGACTTAACTACTGGAACTAATATGGCAAGAGTTGAAGTTCAATTAGTTGATGTTAAATTAAGAGAAAAAAGAATTGAACAAGTTATTTCCGATTTGACGAAAAAATTAGCTCATATTCCAGCTCGTCTTTCTGTTGACAAACTCTCATCAATGGGTGCAGGTGGAGCTCCTATTGAGTTCTATTTACTTGGGCAAGATGTGGATAAATTAGAAGAGCTTAAAGTAGTGGCAATGGAGAAATTTAAAAATGTTCCCGGACTTATTAATTTTGACCAAAGTTCCCGCGCTGGTAAACCAGAAATTACTATTTTCCCTGATAGAGATAAATTAGCTGAAGCCGGTATAACTTTACAGGAAGTCGCTTTAACTTTAAGAGCTTCTATTGAAGGGCTTGAATCTTCTAAATATCGCGAGCTGGGTAATGAATATAATATTATAGTTACTTTAAACAATGAATCAGTAAATACACCAGAGAAAGTAAAGAATATTCCAGTAGTTTCCCAATATGGTGGAGTTTTCCGTTTATCTGAATTATCAGACATTCGTTTTACTACAGGATATTCCAAGATTATGCATCGGGATAAATATACTTCGATTCAATTTACCGGCTCAAATGCTGAAGGCGTTCCGATTGCAAATGTAACTAATGAGATTGATAGAAGAATGCAGGAAATAAAGCTCCCTCCCGGTTATACTTTTAAATGGGGTGGAAATACTAAGATGATGAATGAAATGTTTGCCGATATGCTTTTTGCTTTCGGAATTGCTATTTTATTAACTTATATGCTAATGGCTGCAATGCTCGAAAGCTTCATTCAACCATTATATATTTTAGTTACTATTCCACTTGCTTTAATTGGTGTGATTATTGCAATGTATTATACTAATACCGCTTTTGGTATTACTTCACTTATGGGTATCATTATGCTTATTGGTATTGTGGTTAATAATGCTATTTTAATGTTAGACTTCACTAACCAGTTGAGGCGTGAAGAAGGTATGTCTGCAAAAGATGCATTGATTATGGCATGCCCGATGAAATTAAAACCAGTAATAATGTCAACGCTTGCTTTAATTCTCGGTATGCTACCTATGGCGATGGG
>DAIOVK010000233.1:0-5518 GCA_036759045.1 Kapaibacterium sp. (SeqCode)
TGCCTCCATTTTTGAAATAACATCAGCTGCCTGGTCGTAAAGATTTTTCATATTCTGGCTCTCCTGCGAAGGAGCAAAGCGGGCGAATTCACATTCATCAATAATTCTAAAATAGTCGTTAAAAATATCTTCGTTTAAATTGAATTTTTGCAATTCCATTACTGCCTTATCTTTGGTCAAATCTGCCAGTGGAATGCTTAATTTGTCGCTTAAATAGCCCCACAATGCTCGCGAGAGCGCTTCATAAAATCTCTTCTCATCAGCTTTGGAAAGGCATTTCTTTGATTGTTTTAAATGCTTGCGTGCAACTGAAGATGCCCGTTTATTGCGAAGTAAAGCCCTGTTTCCCAAATCTTTTTTCTTCTTAGCTAAAAAGATTAGGAAGAATATAAAAAGCGGTACAGGTAAAAATGCAAGAATAAAGAAACTTGTTCCAGCCCAAAAAGAATTTGACTCTTGTTTTATACTTGATTTTGGCGTTTTTATAAATAAAATATCTTTGCCAATAAATTCTACATCTTCTTTGGTAGCACCGGTTATAACTGGTGAAGAACTGGTGCCACTGCCTTTTTCCACGTGCAAAATGTATTCATCAGATTGATAATTTACATATTTTTTTTGATTTAAATCAAAATATGAGAAACTTAGTGGAGCTATTTTATATTCACCCTCTCGTCTTGGAATAAGTAAATACTCGAATGTCTTTGTTCCAGAAACGCCACTTGTTGTAACTGAAGTATTTTCACTTTGTTTTGGGTCAAAGGACTGAATATCCTTTGGCAAATTAAGTGGTGGTGGCGAAATTAATTTTAAATTTCCATTTCCGGAAACTGTAACCTTGAGAGAAACGGGTTCGTTTGCTTTGGTTTGCGTTTTGTCTAAAGATGATGTAAATTTAAGAGAGCCGACTGCACCAGTAAAATCGCTTGGCTTTGGCTCGGGTAATTTATTTACGGTAATTTTTTCACTTGTTGAATTAATTGTAATGGGAAAATTTTGATAAGTAGTCCACCATCCGTCATTTACAGGGAGAGCAACGATATATTCTACTTCCAGCGGGTCAATTGTTAATTCACCAAATTGCTGTGGAATTAAAACTGTTTTTTTTATTTCTTTAGAATAAAAAGCAACTCCGTTGACGGATTCGCGTGTTGCAGGACCAGTTCCTAAATCAACGTCATATTTCCAAAAGCCGGAAAGTGCCGGTTCTTTCGAAGATTTTATGCCGGCGAGCTGGACATCAGATTTATAGTATAGTTTATACGTTGCAACAAGTTGCTCGCCCTGATAGACGTTGCGTTTAGAAACAGAGACACGCATAAAAAGCTTATCTTTAAGATAATCAGCAACTTGAGTATTAGAACTGCGGGGTCTTGGAGAATTACCTGCTCCTTGGGACTGCTGCTGTTGTGAAGAAGTACTTCCCTTTTCAACGGTTATAGCTAACGAATTGGATTGAACTACTGAGCCGCTGACAGTCATTTTTGCCGGATTAATTGTGAATTTACCCGGTTTGTCGCCCTGAAGCACATAAGTATAGGAAACCGAACTTGACATCTGCCCGTTGATTATTTGGGTAGAACGCATAGTACTGGGACCCATCAACACAGAAAAGCCAGCAAAATCCGGCTGCCTGAAATTTGAGCCATCAGCATTGGACAGCGTAAAAGTAACCTGAAAGCGTTCTCCAACTGATACCGGATTCTTACTCGTTGTTGCAGTGAAATTTACATTGCCTGCATAAGAATTCATTGATAGAATTGCAAGCAAAATAAACAAAGTGAAAATCGCTTTTATTCCTTTAATTCTTTCTTCACTATGAAAATATTTTTCCATAAACTTTATTTAATTGAAAATTGACTTTTCTTAATTGACAATTGATAATTGATAATTGACAATTGATAATTGATAGTCCAACTTTCTTATATTATTTAATTATTTTAAAATATATTAAGTTACAAATTACTTTTTCCGTCATTCTGACGAATGTCAGAATCTATCTTTAAAATATACACAAAAAAGATTGTTTATTTACTGAGTTGCCAATGGCATCTTTTTATAAACTGGCTATACATTACTTATTTCCGCTTCTATTCTACTTATCTCATTAGGGATAAAATATTTGTAACACAGTAATTTTTTGTGTCCTTTTATTCCTTAGGAATTAAATATTTAATTGCTTTTTTTTAATATATAATCCCTAACGGGATAAGCGTAGTCAAGGGTTATTCTTGTTACAAATATTTAATTCCTACGGAATAAATTCAGAGATCCTGACCCCATAAAGAAAATAAAGGAGTTAGGAGATTTGTCTCGCAAAGAACAATCTCGTAGTTAATCTCCATAATAAATTATGGAGTTACTTTAATTATTAGAATAACTCCATACAAATCCTTAAGTCATTTCCATTTCTATAAAGCATTCACTTTTATAGTGTTTGCTAATGACATTTTTACTTTTGACTGTCATGCTATCAACTTGTTGATAGTATGACTGAAAAACACTGTTTCTTAATCTCAACCTCAGTGTTAGCAATGACTTGTGAGATTCCTCACTTCGTATCGGAATGACAAACAAAATTAACAATTAACAATTAACAATTAACAATTAACAATTAATAATTAATAATTAAAAAGAACTACCACTGTTTTTCCGGTTTCACTCTTACTGGTTTTGCTTTTTTAGTTTTTTTCTGCAATTTTTTATCGTCCTGGTCTAATGCCTGCAAAATTCGTTTTGCATCTTCCTTGGATATTTTATCCTGCTGTTGTTGTTGCTGGTCTTGTTTGTTTTTATCCTGATTATCTTTATTATCCTGCTGTTGCTGCTGTTGGTCTTGTTTGTTTTTATCCTGTTCATCTTTGTTATCTTTATTTTGATTTTTTTGTTGTTGCTGCTGTTGTTGTGCAATCATCATTCTTTTTGCATATTCCAAATTGTATTTGGTATCCATATCTTTGGGACTAAGGCGTAATGATTTTTTATAAGCATCAATGCTTTCCTGATATTTTTTATTTTTTAAAAGTGCGTTGCCAAGGTTATGATATGCTTTTGCAGTGGTTTCCCTGTCGAGATTTTGGTTGGCAATTGCAGCAAATTTAGCAGCAGCGCTATCGTATTGCTCTTGCTTATAGAGAGCATCGCCGAGATTGAAAATTGCTTTGTTGTTTTGTTTTTCCAATTCGAGAGATTTTCTATATTCGATTTCGGCATCATTAAATTTATTTTCTTTATATAATTTATTTCCTTCGCGAATATGAGTTTTTTTATTTTGGGAAAAAGCTAGGGAAGGTATGATTAACACAATGAAAATTATAACAGTTATATTACGCATTTTTATCTCCGTATAAATTAAACTTAGACAGAAATTTGCTTTTCTTTTCAGAAATAAATAAGTCAATAATGAGAAGGAAGAGTGCAGTCGCAAAGAAATATTGGAAATAGCTTTCGTAGTCTGCATACATTTTGGTTTCAAATTCAGTTTTTTCCATTTTAGAAATATCGTTGAGGAGGCCAGTTAGGTTTGGCTCTCCGTCAGTGGACATAATGAATTTACCATTGGCAACAGTCGCAATTTTTTCGAGAGTAGCAGCATCTGCTTTAGAAAGAATCACTGTTCCGTTATTATCTTTAAGGAATCCGCTTTTTATTCCGTTGGTATAAATTGGAATAGGAGCGCCTTCAAGTGAGCCAAAACCAATTGTATGAATAATAATATTCTTCTTACTTGCAACACTCGCCGATTCTACCGGGTAGTCATCGTGGTTTTCACCGTCAGTAATTATAATCAAAGCTTTTTTTTTGGCATTTTCTTCTTTAGAAAGACTTTCGGTGGCTAAATCAATAGCTTTCCCAATGGCAGTTCCCTGAACGGGCATTATGTCGTAATCAATAGAGGAAAGGAATAGCTTAGCAGCAGAATAATCGGCTGTCATTGGTAATTGCAAATAGGCATCGCCAGCAAAAACGATTAGTCCGATTCTATCGCCCTGAAGATTATCTATTAAATTGGAAATTGAGAGTTTAGCACGTTCCAAGCGGCTCGGAGCTATGTCTTCGGCTTTCATACTGTTAGACAAATCTAAAGCAATCATCAAATCAATGCCTTCACGCTTTGCCTCAACTAATTTTGTTCCAAGCTGTGGATTTGCTAATCCAAAAATAATTATTGCGAATGCAAGCGAGATTATAATAAATTTAATATTGCGCTTTGCAATAGAGGTTTCGCTTGCAAGTTGAGAAACAAGGGAAATATTCCCGTATTTTTTTAGCTTTCTGGTTCTGCTTATCCTTGCAAAAATGTATAAAGCAACAAAGATAATGACAGCAAAAAGCAAATATAAATGCTCTATGTATTCAAATTTAAACATAGTGATTTTTAACGAAAATTATTTGAATTTATTGTAACATTTTTGAGAGATTTTTCATTCATTAAGTAGGAATTTCAATCTGGTCTTACTATCTACTTTATATTAGTATAACATTCTTTTTTCTCTTACTTTCGTAAAGTTTCCCAAACTTTGCGAAAGTTAAAAATCTAAACTTTATGTCATCTCAACTTATATAAATAAAGCAATTGCTTTATCAGAACTGGTATATCTTATTTTTCTTCTTTATAATATTCTTTTCTGGCAATAGCAACCTGAATATCGCCTAAGATTTCGTCAGCAAGCAAAGAGAATGCTTTGCTAAAAGCTGGAGCTATTGTTGTGGCAAGATTATTGAGGCGAGTTTCTTTCCTTGAATATACTTTGCTTAAAAGTACTTCGTTTTCAGTTGAATTAGGAATTTTACCCAGTAAAGTAATACGGATGGATAATGATATGTCGTTTTTTACTTCTTTATTTACATCACTGTTATGAGCTACCATATCTAAAATATGTCCTTCCAAGATATAATCAGCCATGATAATTGAAGTTGATTTGACTACTCCATTAGCAAAAGTATTCATTTCATTATAGCGTTTAACTATAAAATCGGTAATAAGTGAGCTACAATCAGTAATCCATCTGTGATAAAAATATCTTTTAACACTTGTATTGTCGACAACAGCGATTAATCTGTCAGTATCAATTTCTTCGCTAAGAGTAAAATCTCTGACTAGCAATGCATTAGGAATTGTTCCGATGTTTCTGTATTTAGTCTGTTCCTGCTCTAATCTGTAGTATTCAGTTGCCGGATAATCCGATTTGATTGAAATGCAACCTGTAAGGCAAACAAATAATAAACAATATTTATATAATGATTTCAATACTTTTAAAAAATTATTTAAACAATTTATAATTTACAAATAATTTTTTAATATACAAAGAATAGAAAATAAAATGAGCATTTAAAAAAGATGATTTTATAAATCCAAGTTAATAATGACATTTTTTTCCCTTACAAAACCTTCGGAAGGTTTATTTGGTTTTGCTGTAGTAAAGAAAGATTTCATCTCCATTTATATAAATCACTTGCTTAATCAGGGGGTTGCCAATGACATCGCTACAAAATATTTCAATACTATATCTATTAA
>DAIOVK010000234.1:0-5506 GCA_036759045.1 Kapaibacterium sp. (SeqCode)
TATTTTATATAGACTTAATAGATATAGTATTGAAATATTTTGTAGCGATGTCATTAGCAAACGAAGTGAGAAATCTCACAAGTCATTGTTACCACAGAGTTTGAGATTCTTCACTTCGTTCAGAATGACACTCAAAAAGATAAAAGTAATGTTGTCAAGGTCTAAAAAAATATGGTCTGGATTAATCAGATAAGCAGGCATACGCCATCGCAGCAAGCATAAAAGTCCCATTAAGTAAAGCAGCTTCGTCTGGACGAAATTTCGAGCTATGCAAGAAAGGGAAATCTTTTTCGTTATGTGGTTTAACACCAAGAAACCAAAATGCAGATGGAAATTTTTCGGAATAAAAAGCGAAATCTTCTGCAAGCATCATTTTTTCTACTCTACGAAAATACTTGTCACTTAAATTTGATAGCACTATTTCTTCAACTAAATTAGTTAAGAAGTAATTATTCATAACCGGTGGAAATCCTTCCAGAATATTCAGTTCGCTTTTAGCTTGAAATATATCGCATAAATTTTGGGATTTCAATGCTAATTCTTTGTGGACTTCATACCTAAAATAATTATTAAAAGTGCGGAGTGTTCCTTTTAACTCAACATTATCCGGAATAGCGTTGGTTGAACTACCACCATTTACAGCAGTAATTAAAAGGACACTATTCTCCACTGGATTTTGCATTACTTTAATTGAATTTTTTATATTTAAAATTAGATTAGCAGCTGCCATTAAAGGATTGTTGCTTAAATGAGCAGTGCCAGCATGCGAACCTTTTCCGTGAATATTCCAGTATAGTTCGTCTGCAGAAGCCATTATCGGACCGGGTCTGATTCCAACAACCCCAGTTTCCAAGTGTGGCATAATGTGTTGGGCAAAAACTGCCTGTGGCGTTGGATTACTCATTGCACCTTCGTCAATCAGCATTTTTGCTCCACTTGGCAACTTTTCTTCTGATGGCTGAAAAATTAGCTTAATGCAGCCAGAAAGTTCATTTTCAATTGATTTAAGAATTTTTGCAGCACCAAGCAGCATCGAAATGTGAAAATCGTGTCCGCAGGCGTGCATTACTCCTTCATTCTTGGATTTAAAGGAATAATCTGTTTCTTCCACTATTGGCAAAGCATCTAAATCAGCTCGTAAAGCTATACACTTTCCATCTAAATTACCAATATGAGCTACAACCGCATTCTCTTTAATTTTTTTTAAATCAATATTTAATTTCTTTAAATAATCACAAATATAATTTGTGGTCTCAAATTCTTTATGAGAAAGCTCCGGATATTCGTGGAAATGCCTTCTTAAATTAACTATTTCGCTGAAAATAGCTTTTGCATTCTGATAAATATAATCAAACTTATTCTCTTTCATAATCAATTAAAAATAATTTAGTTTCTAAAAATTCTGCTTCTCCTTCCAAAGAAATCTTATTTATAGTATTATCGTCCTTTTTAATTAAATCTACATATATTGCACTTTTGCTTTTTGGAATAATTACAGTTGGAAACGCTGTTCTTTCTTTTAAATTAGAAATTAATGCTGTTGAAATCGTCCCAGTTCCGCATGCTGCGGTTTCACCTTCAACACCTTTTTCAAAAGTTCTTAGTTCTAATTGCCCTTCAGTTATTTTTCTGTAAACATTCACATTTACGCCTTCTGGCATAAAAAGTTGCATATTTCTTACTGGAATAGCTATTTTATTTATATCAAATATACAAAATTCTTCTAAATAAAAATAATTTTTTATTTCTTCAAAATTAATTACTATATGTTTAGAACCTACATCAACGAAACCACAATTAAATTTTTTTCCAAATACTTCAATAACAACTTCTTTTATAACTATTTTAGGAGGAGGGAAGAAAACTTTTATTGTTTTCTCAAGAATTTCTCCAAAATAAAAATCATCAAGCTGAGAAAAATATATATTACTTTTATCTTTTAAATTGAAAAAGCGTTCAGCAAAGCGAATAGCACATCTTGCACCGTTGCCGCACATCGCACCATAGCTTCCGTCTGGGTTGAAGAAATCAACCTGAAAATCGGCATTATTTGAAGAATTAACAGAAACAACTCCATCAGTTTTCTTCTCGTTTCCTTCAGCTCCACAAAGTTTTGGGACATTAGACAAAAAAAAACCTTTTTCCAATTGATATATTCTGTTATCAATAAATGTAAAAAGGTTGCCTGCTCCGGACATATAAAAAACTTCAATTTCCATAATCTATCCCACAGGAACAATTGCTTAAAGTGTCCATTATATCTTTATGAATTTTACCATTTGTTGCTAAAATACTCTGATTGCCAATTTTGTATTCCTTTCCATTGTATTGAGTAACAATTCCGCCGGCTTCTCTAATCAAAATAACGCCGGCAGCCACATCCCATGGATTTAGGTTTATTTCCCAAAATCCATCAAATCTTCCGCAGGCAACGTAAGCAAGGTCAAGAGCAGCAGAACCAAGACGGCGAACAGGGATTCCACGCTTAATTATGCTTACAAAATGGTTTATGCAGTTGCAGGGGTTTTGATTTACGTTGTATGGAAAGCCAGTTACAAGAAATGATGATTCAAAATCAGCATTTTCAGAAACCCTTAATTTATTTCCATTTAAAAAAGCACCTCCCCCCTTTGCAGCATAAAAACACTCTTTTAAAATCGGATTGAAAATAACCCCACATAGCAATTCGCCATTTTTCTCTGCTGCTATGCTAATTGAAAAAATCGGCAAATTATGAGCAAAATTAACAGTGCCATCTAATGGGTCTATTATCCATCTGATTTCATCAATGTTTGAAGATTCGCAACCACCGCTTTCCTCGGCTAAAAAAAGTGAATTGGGAAATTCTGATTTTAAATGATTTATGATGATTTTCTCGGAAAGCTTATCGTATTCGGTAACAAGATTGTTCTTGCCTTCTTTATTAGAAATAGAAAAAGTAGTGCCAAAGCCATTTCTGATGACTTCTCCTGCTAATCTTGCTGCTTCAACCGCTACGCTTAATAATTGATTAATCATCTTTCTAATTTTTTATTTTTTTTTCTGAAAATAAATGAAATTGGTGTTCCAGTGAAATCGAAGTAGGAACGTAATTTGTTTTCGATAAATCGCTTATAAGAATCCGGGATTAACTGCGGGTGATTGCAAAAGAAAGCGAAGAGCGGCGGCTCAGTTTTTACCTGAGTTATATAATTAATACGCAAATCCTTACCTTTTACTGATGGCGGAGGAGTCGAATCAAAATCAGGAAGAAGTATTCTATTTAATTCACCAGTTGAAACTCTCTGGCATCTTCTTTCTTTAATTTCCTTAGCAATTTCGACTATTTTTGTAATACGCTGCTTAGTCAGTGCCGATACATAAACAATGGGAATGTAGCTATACATTTTTAGTTCTTCATAGAATTTCTTTGTAAAAGCATCGGCAGTTTTAGTATCTTTTTCAACTAAATCCCATTTATTTACGGCAACTATTATGCCTTTTCTTGCTTCGTCCACCTGATTAATGATTTTTTTATCCTGTTCTTCCAATCCACGAGTAGCATCAAGCACCACAACAGAAACATCGCTTCTTTCTATTGCACGAACTGTTCTTAATGTGCTGAACATCTCAATATTTTCCTTTACCTGACTGCGTCTTCTAAGTCCAGCTGTATCAATTAAAAGCATTTCTTCGCCGTAGTATTTCATAACGGAGTCAATGGCATCGCGGGTTGTTCCGGGAATATCAGTAACAATAGAGCGGTTTTCTCCGAGTAACATATTTGTTATACTGGATTTTCCAACGTTTGGTCTGCCGATTAGTGCAATTTTCAAGCGGGTATCGGCTTCTCTAATTCCTTCATCTTTTAATTTATCAGTAATAGCATCTAAGAAATCTCCTGTATTTCTACCATTCAAGGCAGAAATTGGATATGGTGTATCAAGCCCTAATTTATAAAATTCGTAGCTTTCGTTGTCTAGATTTACATTATCGCATTTATTAATTACAAGCACTGTGGGTTTGCCGGAAACACGCAGCATTTTAGCAATGTACTCATCTGTTGTTGTAATCCCACCTTTCCCATCGCAGAGAAAAAGGATGCAGTCAGATTCTTCAATAGCAATCATTACCTGCTCTTTAATTGCGAGGTCCATTGTTTCTGAACTTTCCGGAATTAAGCCACCTGTATCAATCAGCATAAATTGTTTTCCGTTCCAATCAGCTTCGCCGTAAATTCTATCTCTTGTAACGCCGGGAGTCGATTCTACAATCGCTGCTTTCTGATTAAGCATTCGATTAAAAAGTGTGGACTTTCCTGCATTTGGTTTTCCAACTATTGCAACTATATTCATTTTTCAAAAAATATTATTTAAAAATTTAAAATTAACAAAAAAAAATGATATATTGAATTTTATTTTAGATGAATTTGAGATTTGAACATTATGAAAAGAACAGCAGTAATTATGGCAGGTGGCTCTGGTGAACGCTTCTGGCCCCTTAGCAGGCAAAGGAAACCGAAGCAACTGCTTAACTTGATTTCTGAAAAAACTATGCTCGAAGAAGCTATTGAACGAATTACGGAAATTATTCCACTTGAAGATATTTATATAATTACAAGCAAATTGCTCCTTGAACCAATAAGAGAAACTCTTCCTGATTTACCTAAAGAAAATGTAATTGCAGAGCCAGCAAAGCGCAATACAGCACCTTGTCTTGCTCTTGCTGCTGCTTTCATTTCTGCTAAATACGAAAATATTTTTAAACCATCTGAAATTTCTATATCCGTTCTTACTGCTGACCATTTGATTTCTCCAACTTTTAATTTTCAGCAAACAATTACTTCTACCTTAGATTATGTTGAAAGGAATGAAAAAATAGCAATCATTGGAATAAAGCCACAACGTCCTGAAACTGGCTATGGTTATATTGAAATACCAAAACCATTTGATTACGAAAGCGACGAAGTAGAAATTCAAGACATTGTCCGGTTTTGCGAAAAGCCAAATTATGAAAAAGCAATAGAATTTCTTGAAAGTGGAAAATACCTTTGGAACAGCGGTATGTTTTTCTGGCGGCTTGATACTTTTATAAACCAATTAGCGCAACATCTTTTTGAGGTGGGAAGCAAAATACCAGAAATGGCAGAGCATTACAAAAATAAAACCAATATTGCATTACCGGATTCACTCGAAAGCATTACACCAATATTTGAAGCATTTCCGGATATTTCTATTGATTATGGATTAATGGAGAAGGCACAAAACATTGTAATCGCAAAAGCAATTTTTAACTGGGACGATGTTGGCTCTTGGGATTCGCTTAGTAGGGTGCTTCCAAGCGATGACAATAATAATTTAAGCAAAGGAAACAACATTGTCATTGACACACAAAATTCAGTATTAATCAACACTTCAAAAGATAATAATATGTTATTGGCTACTCTTGGCATAAATGATTTAGTGGTAGTTTTGACTGATGACGCAGTTCTCGTATGCCCAAAGAACAGGGTACAGGAAGTAAAACG
>DAIOVK010000235.1:0-5502 GCA_036759045.1 Kapaibacterium sp. (SeqCode)
CCAATGACATCTTTACTTTTGTCGGTCATTCTGAACGAAGTGAAGAATCCAGAGAACTGTGGTTTAAATAAAATTTCTGGATTCTTCGCTGCGTTTACCAATGACATCTTTACTTTTGTCGGTCATTCTGAAGCGAAGCGAAGAATCCAGAGAATAGTGGTTAAGGAAATTTTTCTGGATTCTTCACTTCGTTCAGAATGACTGTGTTAAGTGATGTCATCGCCATTTAAATAAAGGTCTTCCTTTATCTGGGGTTCAGAATGACAGTAAATTCCAGTCATGCTATCAACTTGTTGATAGTATGACTGGTATATTTATTTTTAAAGTGTTTTTAGCTTTAAGATGTGATATGTTACGGCAGATGCGATTATTAGTAGTAGAATTTTGACCCAGATTAAATTAATGATGAATATAGCAGAAAAAAGAATGGTTGTCCAAAGAGTAGAAATAGCTACAATTTTGATTTTTTTTGGAACGCCTTTTTTCTCACGGTAATTTTTAATATATGAACCGAGATATTTTTTCGATATTAATTTTTTATAAAGTTTATCTGAACTTTTAAAGAAGCAAGCTGCTGAAAGCAAAAGGAATGGGGTTGTAGGAAGCAGCGGAACTACAATTCCGATTAATCCCAAAATCAAAGACAAAGAGCCAGCAAAAACAAGTAAAATTTTTTTAAAATCAGAAACCATTTCAATCTAATAAGGAAAAATACTTATTAAAAAATTTACAAATTAGCATAAATTTTCGTAAATTTGTTTTTTTTATATGAAAATAAACGAATTAAAAATAATTAAATTTTGCATTTAAAATTTGGAGACACGCAGAATGTTACAGAAAAAGTTTGAGACAATAGACGGTAATGAAGCAGCGGCGTATGTTGCATATCGTGTAAACGAAGTATGTGCTATATACCCAATTACACCATCGTCGAATATGGGCGAGTGGGCAGATGAATGGGCTTCCAAAGGTATAAAAAACATTTGGGGCACAGTTCCATTAGTATGCGAGATGCAAAGCGAAGGCGGAGCCGCCGGCGCAGTTCATGGCTCGCTTCAAGCTGGTGCTTTAACAACTACCTTTACCGCTTCCCAGGGCTTGCTTTTAAAAATACCTAATATGTATAAAATAGCTGGCGAGCTTACTTCTACAGTATTTAATATAACTGCAAGAAGCATAGCAGCTCATGCCCTTTCGATATTTGGCGACCATAGCGACGTTATGGCAGCACGGGCAACCGGCTTCGCTTTCCTTGCAGCAGCTTCAGTTCAGGAAGTTATGGATTTCGAGCTTATTGCTCAAGCATCTACTCTCGAATCCCGAGTTCCTTTCCTTCATTTCTTCGATGGATTCCGCACTTCTCACGAAGAATCAAAAATTGAAATTCTTCCAGACGAAGTCCTTCGCGAAATGATTAATGATGAATTAGTTGCTCAGCATAGAAACCGCGCCCTTAATCCGGATAAGCCAGTACTTCGCGGAACTGCTCAAAATCCAGACGTTTTCTTCCAAAATCGTGAAACTATTAATAAGTTCTACATCGCCTGCCCGGATATCGTTCAAAAGCAAATGGATAAATTTGCAAAACTGACTGGCAGAGAATACAAAGTATTTCAATACTTTGGCGCCCCCGATGCAGAAAGAGTAATTGTTCTTATGGCTTCCGGCTGCGAAACCGCTCAGGAAACTGTTGATTATCTGCTCAAACAAAATGAGAAGGTTGGCGTTATTAAAGTCCGTTTATATCGTCCATTTGACGTAAAACGCTTTATGGAAGCACTTCCATCCACAGTCAAAACAATTTCCGTTTTAGACAGAACAAAAGAAGCAGGCGCAGCTGGCGACCCACTTTATCTTGATGTGATTCAAGCTTGCTACGAAGGCATTGCAAAGGGCTGGGGAAAAGTCAAATCATTACCAAAAATTCTTGGTGGCAGATTCGGTTTATCTTCAAAGGAATTTACTCCGGCAATGGTTAAAGCAGTTTTTGATAATATGAAAAAATCAGAACCAAAAGACCACTTCGTTGTTGGTATAATTGAAGATGTTACAAATTCAAGTTTAGATGTTGATAAAAATTTCTCTATTGAATCTGACAAAGTTGTCCGTGCATTATTCTACGGATTAGGTTCAGACGGAACTGTCGGTGCAAATAAAAATTCAATAAAAATTATTGGTGAAAACACCGATTATTATACACAAGGTTATTACGTCTATGATTCCAAAAAAGCCGGAACTATGACGGTTTCTCACTTGCGTTTCGGACCCGACCCTATCCGCGCTCCATATTTAGTTTCAAAAGCTAACTTTATTGCCTGCCATCAAACAGTATTTTTAGAAAAATACGATATGCTTAAAAATATCCAAGAAGGTGGCGTATTTTTAGTAAATACTCCCTGGACAAAAGAAGAACTTTGGGATAATCTTCCAAAAACTGTTCAAAAGCATATTATTGAAAAGAAAGTAAAACTTTATACAATAGATGCCCAAAAAGTTGCCGAGGGCAGCGGAATGGGAAGAAGAATAAATACAGTAATGCAGGTTTGCTTCTTTGCTATATCAGGTGTTCTTCCAAGAGAAGAAGCTATTAAGGCAATTAAAGATTCAATCGTAAAAACTTACGGGAAAAAAGGCGAAGAAATTGTCAATATGAACTTAAAAGCCGTTGATAATACTTTAGCAAATCTTTTTGAAGTAAATTATCCTAACCAGGTTACTTCAAAATATGATATTGCAAATCCAGTGCCAAACGAAGCACCGGAGTTTGTCAAAAATGTTTTAGGTGAAATTATTGCCGGTCGTGGCGATGATATCCCCGTTAGTGCATTCCCCGTTGATGGTACTTTCCCAACTGCAACAACAAGATGGGAAAAACGTAATATCGCATTGGAAATACCGGTTTGGGATACTGCAACCTGTATCCAGTGCGGAAAATGTTCAATCGTTTGCCCACACGCCTCAATTAGATTAAAGGTTATTGAAGAAAATCTTCTTGCAAATGCACCTGAAACCTTTAAATATGTTGATGCCCGCGATAAAGAATGGAAAGGAATGAAGTATTTATTGCAAATAGCACCCGAAGATTGCACTGGTTGCGGAGTATGCGTTGAAGCATGCCCTGCAAAGAACAAATCCAATCCAAGCTTGAAGGCACTCGTTATGATGCCTCAAATGCCGTTGCGTAAGCAGGAATCTGAAAATTGGGACTTCTTCTTTAAACTTCCAGAAGTGGACAGAACAAAAATCAAAGTAAATGCTATTCGCCATCAGCAGTTTCAAAGACCACTCTTTGAATTCTCCGGTGCTTGTGCTGGCTGCGGTGAAACTCCTTATGTCAAATTGCTTTCCCAGTTATTCGGCGACAGAGCTATTGTGGCAAATGCTACTGGATGTTCCTCAATTTATGGTGGAAACTTACCGACAACTCCATGGTCTGTAAACGAATTTGGAAAAGGTCCAGCTTGGTCCAATTCATTATTTGAAGATAATGCAGAATTCGGTCTTGGCTATCGCCTCGCAATCGACAAGCAAAATGAGATTGCTCTTGAACTTATTGCAAAACTAAAATCTCAAATTGGCGAAGAATTGGTAAATGCTATCGTCGCCTGCCCACAAAAAGATGAAACTGAAATATTAGAACAAAGAAACAGAGTTGTAGAATTAAAGAAAATTCTTGCTACTATTAAATCCGATGAAGCAAAGCGTCTTTTAACTGTTGCAGATTATTTAGTCAGGAAGAGCGTTTGGATTCTTGGTGGAGACGGCTGGGCTTATGATATTGGCTATGGTGGATTAGACCACGTAATCGCAAGCGGAATGAATGTAAATATTCTTGTGCTTGATACAGAAGTTTATTCCAATACTGGCGGTCAAAAATCAAAATCAACTCCACTTAGCGCTGTTGCTAAATTTGCTGCTGGCGGAAAACCCAACAAGAAAAAAGATTTAGGACTTATGGCTATGTCCTATGGAAACGTCTATGTTGCAACTGTTGCACTCGGTGCAAAAGATGACCAAACACTTAAAGCATTCATTGAAGCAGAAGCTTACGATGGACCTTCAATAATTATTGCATACAGCCATTGTATTGCACACGGAATTGATATGACTTCACCACTTAAACAACAGGCACTTGCAGTTGATTCCGGACAGTGGATACTTTATCGTTATAATCCAGACAAAGTAAAAGATGGCGAAAATCCATTGGTATTGGATTCCAAGCAACCGAAGATTCCTGTTGCAATGTATATGAATTCTGAAAACCGCTTCAAGATGCTTACCAAGAGCAAGCCGGAAGTTGCTAAAGTACTTTACAAACAAGCTCAAATAGACGTTGATGCTAAATATGAATATTATAAATATCTTGCAGAGAGAAAATTGAATGGCGATGCAAGTGAAAACATTACCGAAAACAAATAATAAATGGAGGATAAAATGGATTTAACCACAAATTACCTTGGAAAAAAGCTGAAAAGCCCATTAGTAGTTTCTGCATCTCCAATTTCTGAAGATATTGATAATATCAAAAAAATGGAAGACGCAGGCGCCGCCGCTGTTGTTTTATATTCTTTGTTTGAAGAACAATTGATTAACGACCAGTATGAACTTCATTATCATACTACTGCCGGAACCTACAGCTTTGCTGAATCACTTACCTATTTCCCGGAATGGGACGATTATGCCGTTGGTCCAGAAGAATATCTTGAACATATTCGCAAAGCAAAAGAAACTGTTGATATTCCAATTATTGCAAGTTTGAACGGAACCAATATTGGTAGCTGGACAGATTACGCAGAACGGATTGAACAAGCAGGTGCTGATGCTATTGAATTAAATCAATACTATTTGCCTACCGATATGGATGCTTCTTCTGAAAAAATTGAGCAAACCTATATTGATATTTTGAAAGCAGTGAAAAAAACAGTAAAAATTCCAGTTGCTCTTAAATTAGGTCCTTTTTACACAAACTTTGCCTATATGGCAAAGAAATTCGATGAAGCTGGTGCAGATGCCTTGGTGCTTTTCAATCGCTTCTATCAACCTGATATTGATTTAGAGCAACTCGAAGTCAATACACGCATAGAAATGAGCAATTCATCATCTCTTCGCCTTCCACTTACCTGGATTGGCATTTTAAAAGGGAGAATTAAGGCACAGCTTGCAGCTACCCGTGGAATTCATACAGGCAAAGACGTTATTAAATTAATGCTTGCCGGTGCTGACGTTGCCCAGCTTTGTTCAGTTTTACTGAAAAACGGAATTGGTCATATTAAGACAATCGAAAAGGAAATGATTGATTGGATGACTGAAAAAGAATATGTATCAATTAAGCAGATGCAAGGCAGTATGAGTCAAATCAATACTAAAGACCAAACTGCTTATGCACGTTCATTATATATGAAAGCATTAAAAGGTTTTAAGTTTTAACCTGTTAATAACTACTTCCCAAGTTGAACTTGGGAAGTAGTGAAAAAAAGTAAAAGGGCTTTTTCTAATTGAATA
>DAIOVK010000236.1:0-5492 GCA_036759045.1 Kapaibacterium sp. (SeqCode)
TGTATTTTTAGCAAAACTTATTTCAGGAGCTATTAACAAACAAACGATTATTGAAGAGATTACAGTTCCTGAAACCTGGTTCTTTAGAGATTTTGAAACATTCAATTTTCTTAAAGAAAGAATTAATAAGAAAAATCATACAACGAATAATGAAAAAATTAGTTTTTTATCTGCACCCTGCGCAACTGGTGAAGAAGCATACTCAATTGCAATTCAGTTGCTTGAAGCTGGTTTAATTCCAGATTCTTTTTCAATAACTGCATTAGATATAAGCGAAAAATCTCTTCAATTTGCAAAAGAAGGTATATACTCCAAAAGTTCTTTTAGGATTGAAATTGACTTTTTAAAGAAATATTTTACTGAAGATAATGGTAAATTACTAATCAGCGATAGAATAAAGAAATTAGTTCAGTTTAGATGTGAAAATTTAATTTCAAATGATTTCTTAAATTCTTATGATAATTTCGATTATATTTTCTGTAAAAATGTTCTAATATATTTAAATGAAAGTGCGAGGCAGAAAGTTCTTTTTAATTTAGATAAGAAATTAAAAAAAGATGGCATTATTTTCTCTGGTCATTCAGAATTTATGATTTTTCAAAACTATGGATTTCAACCAATTAACTATCCCGGTGCTTATGCTTTTACAAAAAAATCTAATATTCCAATTCTGAAAAAAATTCATGATAGTTCTGTTAATAAAACTTACAATATTTCGCAAAATAAAGAGATTTTTAAGAATAGTGAGAGACAGAAACAGAATTTATACGGAAAGAGCATAATCAAAAAGGAAATTTCAAACAAGAGCGCAGATGATGAAGCAATTAATTCATTAAATATAACTGAAAAGCAGGAAATTTCAAATTCAATAAGTAATAATTCAATTGAATTAATTAGGAACTATGCTAATCAAAGTAAGTTTGAAGAAGCAATGGAAATCTGTTCTGAGATGATAAATAAAAATTCAATAAATGATGAGGTATATTTTTTAGTTGGATTAATTTATGAAGCACAAAATAAGTTAGATTTATCTGAGCAAAACTACAATAAAGCACTATATCTAAATCCAAATCATTACGAGGCAGTTGTCCATTTAAGTTTGATTTATGAAAAACAAGGAAATATAAAACAAGCATCTTTATTTAAAGAAAGAGCAATAAAAATTCATTCAAAACAAATGAATAACTCACCTAACTTATTCCCCTCTTGAGAGGGGTAGGGGTGTGTTCTTTTTCTTTTACCAAGTTGTTATTTGGTTCGATGAAATATTAGTATGAACAATGATTAATTTGATTAAGGTGATTCAGATTATTTAAATATCATATTAAACATAAGCATCAAAGTATAAAATGAAATTGGATTAATAACAGACATACAAGAACACACCCCTGCCCCTCTCAAGAGGGGAATGGTAAATGTGTTATAAAAAAAATAAAGTTTCAACTTAACTTTAAATTTGAATTGAGTAATGTGAGTGAATAATCAAAATGGAAAAAACAGAAAATACGACAAAATGTTGGAAAGAAATAGGGGTCTGGGGACTTTCTACCTGTGCTAAACTTGACAAGTATATCCATTGCCGCCATTGCCCTGAATACTCTAAAGCTGGAAGGCAATTGCTTAACCGTGCTATTGAAAAAGAAGCAATAACAGAAGCAACAATCCAGTTTTCATTGGAAAAAGAAGAAACCCAGGGTGTTACTCTTTCTGTTGTTATTTTCCGAATCGAAAACGAATGGCTTGCTATCAGAACTGAATACTTCCAGGAAATTCAGGAGTGGAGACAGAGCCATAGCATTCCTTTTAGAACTAACAGATGCTTTAAAGGTATAGTAAATATAAATGGAGAACTTTTGTTATGTATATCAGCATCAGAGCTAATAGGAGTTGAAAATAAAGGAATTAACATAGTTGATTTGACAAAAAAAAGATTGATTATTTTAAAAAATGAAAATTTAAGATACGTTATTGAAGCTGATGAATTTATTGGAGTTGTTAGTATTTCTCAAGATGAATTGCAAAAGACACCTTCAACTATTTCAAAATCTCCTAAATCTCTTTCTGTGCGGCTATTTAATTTTAAAAGTTTACAAATCGGCTTACTTGACCAGGAAAAATTATTCAATACGATTGAAGAGGAATTAGTATGGTAAATAAAAAAGATAATATTGGCGAAGATACTACAATGCTTGAGCTGTTTCGCATAGAAACAGAGAACTATTCAAGAATATTGGAAGCTGGGTTAGTTGAGTTGGAAAGCGATTCCTCTGCTGATAGAATTGAACCACTAATGCGGGCTGCTCACTCTATTAAAGGTGCTGCCCGTATTGTTGGTTTAAATACTGCTGTAGTGATTGCTCATTCTATGGAAGATATGCTCTCTGCTGCAAAGAAAGGTGATTTTACCTTAGATTCTTCTGATATTGATATTTTACTTACTGCAACTGATATTTTTACAAATATTTCTAAATTACAGGTTAGCCAGTTTAATGAATTTTTAACAGAAAATGAAAATAAGATTACTGATATTAGCAATAAAATTCAAACTTCTTTGAACAGCCCTAAAGAAAAAAAAGTAACTGTTGAAAAGCCAGTTCAGGCAAAGGAAAAACCAATCATCGAAATTCAAAACAATATTGATATTTCCTTACTAGAACTGTTTAAATCTGAAGTTAAGACTAATTGTGAGTTAATTAAGAAATCTACTGAAACTTTAACACAAAACTATCAAAATGATGAAATGAAAAATCTTATTCGAGGAATTCATTCAATTCGAGGGGCTTCCCGTATAATAGGATTAAATACATCAGCTGAGCTTTGTGGAGCTTTAGAGAATCAACTTACTGATTTTTCAAAATTGGAGAATATTTTTAATTCCAATCAAATCAATATCTTACAAAATGTATTTGATATTTATAATGCTTTAATTGAAATTGATGATAATAATTTTATTAACAGAACTAACGAACTCTATAATGATTTCATTGACTTACTTACTTCTGTAAAAGAAGATTTTTTGAAAATTAATGATTCTACTTCAAATGAAAAAGTTGAAACAAACGAAGAGAAGCCAATCATTGTTGAAGAACCAAAGAGAGTAAAAGTTGAAGAAGAAGTAAAAGAAGAAATTAAAGAACCTACTGTAAAAGAACAAGCCCAGATTATCTTACATACTGAAGCAAAACAGCAGAAGCAGCAGGAAGCAATTGTTAGGGTTTTGGCAGAAAATTTGAACAAATTGCTTGGTTTTGCCGGGGAGTGTTTAGTGCAGGCAAGGAATGCAAAGAGTTTTACTCCTTTTCTGCTAAATTTGAAAAAAAGAATAATGTCACTTAATTCCTTTAAAGAAAATATTTTTCAGGATTTAGAAAGTTACAAAATTTCAGATGAGATTATAGAAAAATTTAGCGAATCCACTAAGGAATTAGATGCGGTGCTAATTTTGATAATTCAATACATTGAGCAATTTGAGAATTTTTCCCGTAGAATAGAAAGCACCGCAGAACGGCTTTATAATGAAGCTGTTGCAACACGAATGCGTCCATTTTCAGAAGGGCTTCACGGTTTTACACGTATGGTACGTGATGTTTCCAAACAGCTTGAAAAAAAAGTGAAATTGGAAATTATTGGCGAAAATACCCGTATTGACAGAGATATTTTAGAAAAGTTGGAATCTCCGCTTAACCACCTTATTCGTAATGCTATAGACCACGGATTAGAAACTCCTGAAGAGAGAATTACCCTTGGAAAAGACCCGACAGGAACTATAACCATTGAAGCTCATCATTTTTCAGGTATGTTAATCATTTCTGTTCAGGACGATGGAAAGGGTATTAATTTAGAAAAACTCCGTGAAAGAATTGTGGAAAAGGGCTATACGACTTTCGATATGGCTAAAAATATGAGTAAAAATGAGTTGCTCGAATTTTTATTCCTTCCCGGTTTTTCTACTGCAGGAAAGGTTACTGAAATTTCTGGAAGAGGAGTTGGGCTTGATATTGTTTTTTCGATGGTGCATAGCGTTGGTGGAACAATTAGAGCTGATACAGAATTTGGCAAAGGTTCTTCATTCCAGTTACAGTTGCCTTTAACTCTTTCAGTTATTCGTGCTTTGCTTCTTTCTATTCGTAATGAAACTTATGCTATTCCTCTTTCACGAATTGACAGGATTTTAAAAGTGAATACTTCTGAACTTCAAACAATTGAGGACAAGCAGTATTGCATTTTTGAACAGGAAAATATTGGTATTATCGACTCTTATCAGGTCTTCGGATATGTGCAGCCGAAACGTGAAAGCAATCACCTAAATGTCATTATTATAAGCGACTTGCTTAACCGTTACGGTATGGTGATTGATACACTGATTGGAGAACAGGATTTGGTAGTCGTTCCATTAAATCCCAAACTTGGAAGAATACCTAATATTTCTGCCGGAGCTATTCTTGATGATGGCTCGCCAGTATTGATATTTGATGTTGAAGATTTAGTGCGTTCTATTGATAACCTTCTTACTGCCGGTCGCATTGAGAAGTTGAGTCAGGTTGATAAAGTTGCTCATAAGAAGAAAAGAATTCTGGTCGTAGATGATTCTTTGACTGTTCGCGAGGTTGAAAGGAAATTACTCGAAAACAATGGCTATGAGGTTACTGTTGCTATTGATGGTATTGATGGCTGGAACGCTTTGCATCGAGAGTATTTCGATTTGATGGTTTCTGATATTGATATGCCACGTATGAATGGGATTGACCTTGTAAAACGTGTTAAAAGCGATAGCAAGCTAAAATCTATTCCAGTAATGATTGTATCGTATAAAGACAGGGAAGAGGATAAACGTCTTGGCTTGGAAGCTGGTGCTAATTATTATTTGACAAAGAGTAGCTTTCACGATGATGCTTTAATTGGTGCTGTTGAAGATTTAATTGGAAAAGCTGAGTAAGGAGAGTTATAAAATTTATCATTCTGAGCGAAGTGAAGAATCTCAAACTTTGTAGAATCAATGACTTGTTTGATTCTTCGCATCGCTATTGAAGGATAAATTAATTGTATCTTTGTATGCAACGTAGTGCTTGACCACATTAAATAAATATAATAATTATCTCGTCATTCTGATCGCAGCGAAGAATCCATCTTAAAAATAACTACTTAAAAGATAGATTCTGACATTCGTCAGAATGACAAGATGGTAATAAATATTTTGTAACTCACTATAATATAAAATAATAACATCAACTAGGAAAGTTGAATTTATTTTATATTCAATATCTTGTTTATGTTGTTTCATCTTATTCACAATAATAATCTTAACTAATTTACTTCATTTACTTCATTTTCACAAGATAATATAAGAAAATTTATTAATTTTGGAAAAAATTATTAAGGAATATTTATGCCTGTAATATCAAGATTTTTTGGAATAATAATTACAATCTCACCTTACGCATTCCCCTCTTGAGAGGGGCAGGGGTGTGTTCTTTTTCCTTTTTCCAATAATG
>DAIOVK010000237.1:0-5490 GCA_036759045.1 Kapaibacterium sp. (SeqCode)
ATAAGTCATGCTATCAACTTGTTGATAGTATGACTGAGAAAAGATGTCATTCCGATACGAAGTGAGGAATCTCTAACTCTTTAGTAACAATGACTTGTGAGATTTTTCGCTGCGCTTCGAAATGACAAAACTGCGAAATAAAAAATTACGAGGCGTCATGAGTTCTGAATTTATTAATCAAATTTAAAAATTCCTCGTAGCTATATGGCTTGCTAATATGTTCGTTGCATCCGGCTTCTAATGCTCTTTTCCTGTCATCTTTTGTAGCAAATGAAGTTTGAGCAATAATAATAACTTCTTTATTAAATTCTCTGATTTGTTTTGTAGTCTTGTATCCATCAATCAGAGGCATTTTGATATCCATTAATATAATATCAATATCGGAATTTTCTTTACAAATTTCAATGGCTTCGAAACCAGTTTTTGCATAAAATATTTTGTTACTTATTTTATTTATAAATACATTTAATAACTTTGTTGAAATTATGTCATCTTCTACTATTAAAAAATTAAATCTATTTTCCATTTTGTTTTTAGTATTTTTTATTGATTAATTGGTATAGTAAAAAAGAATTTAGCTCCTTTTCCCAAAACAGAATCTACCCAAATTTTTCCACCTAATAGTTCAATATAAGATTTTGCTATAGAAAGCCCTAAGCCAGCACCTTCGTAACTTCTTGATAAACTCGTATCTTCCTGAACAAAACTCTTAAATATTATTTCCTGCTTTTCTTTTGCAATTCCAATTCCATTATCTTTTACATAAAATTCCAAGAAATTTTCTTTTTTTACATATCCAAACTCAATAGAACCATAGAAGGAGAATTTTATTGCATTATTTAACAGGTTTGTTAAAATAGCAGTAAATTTTTCAGAATCAGAATTAATGAATGATTCGCTGTCTGGCAAATCGTATTTGAAAAAGAAGTCAATTTCTTTCTTTTCAACAATCGGCTTGAAAAATGAATACAGATATTTTATAATATCATTAACATTAAAACTGCTTAAGTTGATTTTTACCTGTCCGGCATCAATTTTAGAAATATCAACCAAATCGTTAATAATGTTAAGCAAACGTTTGGTGCTTGATTCAATAATATTAAGATATTCATTTGTATCTTCGCTTGAAAGCTGGGCAGTTTTTAAAAGTTGAGTAAAACCGAGAATACCATTCATTGGAGTGCGTATTTCATGGCTTAAATTAGCAAGAAAGGCAGATTTTAATTTATCACTTTCTTCAGCACGTTCTTTGGCTTCTATAAGTTCAGCTTCATATTTCTTTTTATAGGAGATGTCGGTATGAGAGCCAGCCATACGAACTGGTTTTTTGTTATTATCGAAAATTGCTTTGCCTCTGCTTTGAATCCATTTGAAAGTATTATCTTTACATCTCATTCTGAATTCAACTTCGTAAAATGGTAATAAACCTTTCAAATGCCCATCAAGAACATTTAATACATAATCTTTATCTTCCTGATGAATATTGTTTTCCCAATTTTCATAACTATTTTCGAACTCTTGGTCTTCGTAACCAATCATTTCTTTCCATCTTGGTGAAAAATAAGTTTGATTATGGAGGATATCCCAGTCCCAAATTCCATCTTGAGAACCTTCTACAGCGAGATAAAATCTTTCTTCACTTTCCAATAATTTTTCCTGAACTTCTACCCTGATTAGTATTTCTTTTTGTAGCTCTATATTTCTTTTTTCCAATTTATTAACTAAGCGTTCGCTGTATAGTTTATAAATTTCAGTCTCTCCCATTTCAATTTTATGAATATTTAAATCAACTCCAGTTTCCAATTCATCTTTAATATCATTGATTATTTTTAAAATTACACTTGGTTCCTGTGGCTTAATAATAAAGCGTTGGGCACCAAGAGAAAGTGAAAACTCTTCATCTTTTTTTTCATTATAAGTAGCAGTGTAAAAAATAAAATAAATATTCTGAAATCTTGCATCTTCTTTAACAGATTTGCAAAATTTATAACCATCCATTACTGGCATAAGAATATCAGAAATAATTAAATCAAAATTTTCACCAGAACGCAAAATTTCTAATCCTTCTTTACCGTTGCATGCAGATTTACAATCAAAGTTGTTTTTTTCGAGCAGAAATAACAGCATCTCGCGGCTGTCATCATTATCATCAACAATTAAAATTCTCATTTGGTTTTCCTTAATCATTTTATTTTTTATATTTTTTTTCTCCAGTCATACCATCAACTTCGTTGAAAGCATGACTTTGCAAATTATTATTATTATTTTTTCTTGATTTACTCGAAATATTAAAAAAAACTTAGTTTTGAACTCCTTCCCAAGTTGCACTTGGGAAGGAAGATTTCTTTTAAAGCTGTGCTATACATATTTTTGAATGATGAGTAAAAGCATAGCTTTTGTGAAAGTTGCCTTCCCAAGTGCAACTTGGGAAGGAGGAATTAAATATTTATTTATGAATAATACAAGCTTAAGAATTATTTTCAAAAAAAAACTGCTTCATATAATAAATAAAGTCGTCAAATCACCATTTGAAGTCGTCAAATCACCATTTGAAGTTGTCAAATCACCGTTTGAAGTTGTCAAATCATCATTTGAAGTCGTCAAATCATCATTTGAAGTCGTCAAATCACCATCTGAAGTTGTCAAATCATCGTTTGAAGTCGTCAAATCATCGTTTGAAGTCGTCAAATCACCATTTGAAGTTGTCAAATCACCGTTTGAAGTTGTCAAATCAACTTTTGAAGTTGTCAAATCAACTTTTGAGGTCGTCAAATCAACTTTTGAGGTCGTCTGTCATTCTGGCGTATGCCAGAATCCATCTTGCTTTTTAGTCATTAGTCATTGGTAATTTGTTGTAAGTAAAGTACCAATGACGAATAACTAATGACTAACGACCTAAAAAACTTTTTTTTAGATGGATTCTGACATTCGTCAGAATGACATCGTTATTTTTACCCTACAAAACTTTACGAAAGTTAGGAAACTTTCGCAAAGTAAAAATATTTTCACTTTCGTAAAGTTTCTTAACTTTGCGAAAGTTTAAATACTACAAATACTTTAACACACTATCAGTAAATGTTTCCGGATTTAACGGTTTTTCAATATAACCGGTGCAACCTGCATCAAGCGACTTTTGCCGGTCGCCTGTCATAGCATACGAAGTAATAGCTAATATTGGTATGCTTTTACATTTTTCTATATTTCGAATTAGTTTTGTTACTTCCAAACCATTGATGTCCGGAAGTTGAATGTCCATAAGAATTAAATCCGGGTCCTCATTCATAGCCATTTTCAAGCCATCGTAACCATTTTTAGCAGATATAATATCTAAGTCGTATTTTTTTAAAATAAACTCTATTAAATATAAATTATCTTCATTGTCTTCAATAATCAAAATTTTTTTCATATTACCTCATTTATTAATTTTAAAAGGAATTTCAATATAAAATTCGCTACCCTTACCATTTTCACTTTTTACAAATATATCTCCATCTAATTGTTTTAAAAGTTTTCTGGAAAGGTAAAGCCCTAAACCTGTGCCTTTATTATGTTTGGTTAAAGATGAATCTATTTGTTGAAATGGTTGGAATAATCTTGCAATATCTTCTTTAGGAATTCCAATTCCAGTATCAATAACAGATACTTTCAATCTATTGTCATAAATCTTTACAGATTTAACTGAAACTGACCCTTCATTTGTATAATTAACTGCATTGCTTACTAAATTCAGAATTACCTGTTTGATTCTTCGTTTATCGCTAAAAACGTAAAAATCTTCTGGTACTTCGTGATTAAGTTCCAATTTTTTCTCTTTTGCTTTTAAATAAACTATATCAATTATTTCGGTAATTAAAGCTTTGAGTTGAAATTCTTCGTATTCAAATTCAGCTTTTCCTGCTTCAATTTTTGAAATATCAAGCACTTCATTAATTAGATTTAACAAATGAGAGCCGTTATTTTTTACTTTTGTAAGTTGATTTTTTTGCTCATCATTTAAATCCCCTGCCATTCCCATAAGCAGAATTCCTGTATATCCGATAATTGAATTAAGAGGAGTGCGCAGTTCGTGGCTCATGCTTGCTAAGAAAATTGATTTATATTGGTCTGCCTCTTTCAACTTCGAATTTAGTTGCTCAAGTTCAATTAATTTTTCTTCTATTTCTGCTTTTTTTAGTGCTAATTTTGTAGCATTCTTTTTATGATTTCTATAGCCCAAATAAATAGCTATTATTAGGAAAATCACTAATAACCCAATAATTGCAAGAGCATAAATAAGTTGAGTTTGGCGTAGTATTTTATCAGACTGATAATCAAGGGCAATATTTTTACTTTTGATTTGGCTGTTCAATTTAAAAATTTGCTTTTCCTTCGACTCTAATTCATTTAATTGTTCTTTAAGTTCATTACTATGTTTGTTAATATCTTCTTTTTGTTTGAGTAAAATATTACTTGTTTCACGAATAGAATCCTGTTGATTTTCAAGAATCTTTTTTTGGAAATTAAACTGATTAATATACTCAATTAGTTCAGATTTTTGAGATTGAATCAGTTGTTTGTGCGAATCAATTTCAATTATTTGTCCATTAATTTCTCTTTGTTTTTCAGAAATTTCTTTTTTAGCTTTTTGAATATTGTTATTTAAAAGGAATAAAGAATCGCTCATTGAATCAATGATTTTTTGCATATCTCTCATTTTTAACTGAGATTTTCTGTATAAACTTGCAACGTCAATACTTGTTCCGCCTGCCAAAAGAACTTCAGGGTCAATACTAAGATTTTGATTTATTATATTTGCCTCATTTAGTTCAAATTTTAATTTCCCCTCTGCTGTCTGGTAAAGATTTATCATAACATCACGTTTCTCTGGATAATCTTCTGTTACAAGCAAAATTGGTTTCCCTTCAATTAAGTTATAAAGATTTAGCAAATAACTCTCACAATCTTTAGTTAAAAGTATTAAATTTACTTTTTCTAAACTTGGAATGTTTGGAACAACTTTTAAACTAATAGGTTTGTTTTTTAATTTCCTGTTTGAAATATATTTTTTAAATTCATTATCAATTACTGAGCTTTTAGTAATTACAACTATTCTAAAGCTATCTAATTGATTTTCATTTTGCCAGGTTGTATATTTAACGAAATTATTTATATATGCTGCAATAATTTGTGCTTTTTCATTTTCAGCAAAAATTAATTTTGAAGAAAATATTAATATTAGAATAAGTATCAGACAATATTTAAATGTTTTATTCATCAAGTTAATTATTTGTTAAGAAATAAGTCATATAATCAACAAGTTGTTCGTATGACATCATTACATTCACTTTACAAACTTTGCGAAAGTTCTTGAATCAGATGTCCTACATCTGCAAGATGTAGGACATCTTTATCTTAAAACCAATGAAACACAGAACAGTACCAAGAAATCCCCCCTACCCCTGACGTTACCCATTAATATATTCAAATACAAACATATTTCTATATATTCCA
>DAIOVK010000238.1:0-5488 GCA_036759045.1 Kapaibacterium sp. (SeqCode)
AAAATGAATCTTGCTATATAACCAATTATTCATATATTGCTTCTCGTTATTTTCAAAATGATTATAACGAAACAGTATGTACTGAATATCCTCAATGGACAAATATGACGTATGACCGTCCCAATATGCAGTTTCAATTGGAGGTTCCGCCTGTATTTCCTCCATTCCTTGAAAGTCCGTTGCATAAATCTGTGTGCGCAAGTACTACACCTACATTTGAATGGACTGACTCGGAAGGAGCAACAAGTTATACATTACAGGTAGCTGAGGATATTGATTTCAATTTCCCAGTTTTTGAAACAGTAACTACAACATCAAGCTATCAGGTTACAGAAGCTAACGATTTAGATGAAGTAACTCAATACTTTTGGAGAGTAAATGCAACTGACGGTGAAAATATCAGTTATTGGTCAAGAACCTTTGGCTTCGTAACTGAAGGCGATTTGATTGCTCCTATTTTGATTTCACCTGAAACAGGTGGATTTGAATTAGACCCAGTCCAAACTTTTTACTGGGAATCAGTAATTGGGGCAACTTCTTATCAGTTGCAAATTGCTACCGATGCTGAATTCAATAATATAACTCATGATGTTATTGTTCCTGAATCGCAAATAATGATGCCAAATCTACCATTGGGTTCTGAAATATTTTGGAGAGTTAAAGGGCTAAATGAATGTTCAGAAGGAGTATTCTCTGATGCCTGGACTTTTACAACAAGCAGCATACCATTTGCTTATGGATTTAATACTTGGTGGACTGGTGATCGGAGACCAGGTCCGGTGATGTTCTCGCTTGCAAACCCTGAGAATATGTTCCAAATCCAAAACCAGCAAAATGACGAATATCTTACTGCTGGCACTTGGGCAAATGATTTATGGTATGCAGTTGGTTCGTGGGATTATAATTTCTATTCTCTTGACCCAGCTACAGGTAACAGAACCAATATAGGATATATTGGTAATCAGGTTACCGGTATTAGCTATGATGTCCAATCAGCAACAATGTATGCAATTTGTTATATAGACGGTAACTATACCTTATGTACTCTTGATATGGCAACTGGAACTGCGACCCCTGTCGGTCCTATCGGAACTCAAGAGTTCAGTAATTTAGCTGTATCTGTTGATGGCGATTTGTATTCTGTTTCTACTACCGACGATAGCTTTTACTATATTGATAAATTTACCGGTGAACCAACTCTTATTGGTCCAACCGGAGTAAGTGCCACTTATAATCAGGACATGGAATTTGAAAAAATTACTAATACTTGCTATTGGGCTGGATATATTGACTATACTGGAACACTCTTAACTATTGATATAGAAACTGGTGCAGCCACTACTGTAGGGAATTTTCCAAATGGATTAGAATTGTATGCTTTAGCAATACCTTTCTTACCTGCCTGTTTAGAATTTCCGACATTAGTTGAACCAGCTAATAAAAGTGTTTGTATCGAAACAACACCAGTATTTGACTGGAACGATGTAGAAGGTGCATCAACTTATACAATTCAAATAGCAAATGACCGTGCTTTTACTGATATAGTTTTATCAGCAGAAGGGTTAGCTGCGTCTATTTTTACAGTTCCAGAAGGCAGTCCTTTAACTGAACTAACACGTTATTACTGGAGAGTTATTGCTTACGGAGCAGATGAGTGTAATAGCTACTGGTCATCAAAATGGTCATTTGTAATTGAAGGGGATTTGCCACAATCAACTTTATTAAATCCAGAAAATGAAGCAACTAATTATTTTACAACTGTGAACTTTATGTGGGATGGCAGTATTGGTGCTGAATCCTATTACTTACAGGTTGCAACAAACCCAGACTTTTCAAATATTGTAATTGATCAGCCCGGAATAACTGATACTGAATATTTAGTGCTTGGTTTGGATATGTCAACTCAATACTGGTGGCGTGTAAGAATGATTAGTTCATGCAGTGAAAGCAACTGGTCTGATATATCGACATTTACTACTGGTGCATTTATCAATTTGGGAACAGGAACTGCTTTTAATGACCGATATACTTATCCAGCTCCTTATGGAAACTGGTATGGCGGATGCAAACATCAAATTCTAATTCGAGCAGAAGAACTATATGAAGCTGGAGCAGTACCCGGAATGCTTACTTCTTTAGGATTTAATGTTGCTCAAATTAACGTTGGAGTTGTTCTGCAGGATTTCTATATTAGTTTAAAAAATACTGATGCTACTGAAATTGACAATACATGGGACCTTGAAGAATGGACATTGGTTTACGGACCAGAAGATTATCAACCAATTGTAGGTTGGAACTCACATCCATTTACTGAAGGATTTTTCTGGGATGGTGCTTCAAATATTCTGCTTGATATTTGCTTTAACAATATGAATTATACTTACAACGAAAGTATGTATTATACTCCCACTGATTATACTTCAGTCCGCTGGTGCAACAATGACCAAAACGCTACACTGTGCACAAATCCACCTTGGTCCAATATTTCACAAAACAGACCGAATATGATGTTTGGTATGGAAATATCCGGTTTATTACCACCAACACTGACTGCTCCTGAAAATAACTCATATTGCGTTTCTACTACTCCGTTATTTGACTGGGAAGTATCTGAGGGAGCTACAAGTTATAATCTTACAGTTGCGTTCGATAAGAGATTTGAAAATATAGTAATGGAAGTTCCAAATATTTTAACAACAGAGTATCAGGTTCCGGCAGGTAGTGCTTTAGAAGAAAATACTCAATATTACTGGAGAGTGAATTCCAGCGATGGAACTGAAACAAGCTTCTGGTCCCGCCGCTCCGGATTTATTACTGATGGTGATTTACCGACACCGACTCTTTTCAATCCACCAAATGCAATAACGAACTACGTTACTACTGTTAATTTTAACTGGGAAGGTTTCTTAGCCGCCACAAATTATCACATTCAAATTGCTCTTGATGATGATTTTGAAAATATAGTTTATGAACAAGTTGATTTGACATCAACTAATTTGTTATATACCGGATTAGAAATAACTACTCAATACTGGTGGAGAGTAAGGATGACAAGCCCTTGCGAAGCAAGTGACTGGTCTGACGAATGGACATTTACTACAGGTGCTTTTATACAAATAGGTAATGGAGATAATGTCAATGGGCAATGGGATTTCCCAGCTCCTTATGCAGGAGAAACACCAAGCGCCAAGCATCAGTTTTTAATCAGAGCTTCAGAATTAACTGATGCCGGAATGTATCCCGGAATCTTTACTTCTCTATCTTTTGATGTAAGATCGCTTAACTCGGGTGCTACGCTTCAAGACTATACAATTAGTTTAAAGCAAACAACAGCAAATGAAATTAATGAAACATGGGATTTAACCGATTGGACATTAGTTTATGGTCCTGTTGACTATAATCCGTATCTTGGCTGGAATTCACATATATTTGATAATATATTTATCTGGGATGGTACTTCTAATATTCTTGTTGATATTTGCTTCAACAATTATCCAGAAAGTATAACTACTTATAACGAAGGAACGGCTTTTTCATATACAGACTTTAATTCCTCAAGATATTTCATCCAATGGAATTATCAATTTACCTGCACAGCACCGCTATGGACAAATTGGACCAGTGTACGTCCTAATATGCTCTTCGGAGTTGATGTGTCTGGAATATTACCTCCGCGATTAGCATCTCCTGCAAATAATACTTATGGAGTTGCAACTACTCCACTCTTTGAATGGTATGCTACTGAAGGAGCAACTAATTACAATATACAGGTTGCAACTGATGCTAACTTCTCAAATATTGTTATAGACCAACCCGGTATTGAATCTACTTCATATCAGGTTCCGCTGGCTCAGCATTGCTTGAATCAACAATTTACTACTGGAGAGTAAATGGTTCTGACTTAGAAGGAAATACAAGCTATTGGTCAAGAGTTTGGGCATTTTCAACTCCCGGACCTTTAGCACCTGTAACACTTTTAACCCCAATTAATTCTTCAACCGGTATAAGAGTTACTCCTACATTTACATGGCAGCCACTAATCGGCGCTGAAAGTTATGAAATACAAATTGCTACTGACCCTGCTTTCAATAGCATAATTGCTACTCAAAACAACATATTTAATTCTTCATGGACACTTCCTTTTGCAAGTGCCTTAGAAAATAATACTCCATATTACTGGCGTGTTAGGGGTATTAATTATGATAATATCGGTTTGTGGTCAAATCCATTTAATTTCACAACTCTAATTATGGTTAATGTAAATTCATATTTATTTACTGAAGAAACAGAAGATTATGTTGAGTTTACTGACGGAACCGCAACGAATGTAAGTGGCGATGACGTTGCAGCAAACTTTGATTTGCCATTTACTTTCTATTATGCTGGCGCTCCATATACTCAGGTAAGGATTTGCACTAATGGCTGGGTGGCTATTGGAACTAATACTCATGCCGCTTTAGGTAATGACTTGGCGTCAACAGAGTTTATAAGACTATTAACTCCTTTATGGGATGATTTATATGTTCCATTATCTACTTCTATCACTTATAAAACTGAGGGTGAAGAACCAAACAGAGCTTTTGTTGTTCAATTCCAAGGTATAAGAAGGTTAGGTAGTGATGCAGATAACCTTAATTTCCAAATAAGGATTTTCGAAACTACTGGTATTATAACCTTTAACTACGGTACAATGAACTCTACTTATGAGTATATGACAGCCAGTATTGGAATTAATGGACTTGTTGGCGGATTAATGGACTTTATAAGTATTACTCCAGACGCAAGTGGTGGATATTCTACTGCATCATCTACGTTCTCATTCAATGATATTACTGCTTCTATGCTAGTTCCATTGCCTAACAAGAAGTTCATTTTCGACCCAAATCTTACTCCATTGCTCGAAACTCCACTTTTAGTTAGTCCTTTAAATGGAAGTACAAACGTAGATATTAATCCAACTTTAACTTGTACATCTGTTCCTGATGCAGAACAATATGTGTTCCAGGTTTCTACAAGTCCTACTTTCGGTAACATTGTTCTTGAAGAAACATCTGATAATACTTCGTACAATGTAGTATTTGATTTAGAAAATGAAGTTCAGTATTGGTGGAGAGTGAAAGCTATAAATTCTCTTCCAAATCATAGCAACTGGTCTGCTGCCTGGTCATTTACTACAGAACTAGAAATTCCTTGGGAAGTTGTTATAACTGACAATAGCTCAACTATTATTGTTCCTGCTAGTATCAATCCAATGATTGGAGAGCGTCCTTTCGGAACCAGTGATGCTGTTGGTTTATTCTTCCTTAACGATGATAACCAGTGGCAATGTGCTGGCTTCGGTGTTTGGAACGGACAAAACCTCGGAATTACTGTGTATGGTGATAATTTGACAACTCCAGAGAAAGATGGATATTCAATCAATGAGATATATACTTTTAAAGTATGGGATGGCGTTTTAAGAACTGAATGGAACGCAACAGCTACATAT
>DAIOVK010000239.1:0-5473 GCA_036759045.1 Kapaibacterium sp. (SeqCode)
ATAATTGATAATTGATAATTGATAATTGATAATTTGTCTTGTCATTCTGACGGATGTCAGAATCCATCTTTTAAAACTTGAAACCAGTCATACGAACAACTTGTTACTCGTATGACTGGTACGAAGTGAAGAATCTCAAGCTTTGTGGAAATAATGACGTGAGATTCCTCACTGCGACAAAATAACAATTTTTTGAACTTTTTTTATAGTGTCCTTTTTTTTCATCATATTACTTCATCAATTTGCCAAGCTAAAATATGCTTAATACCATTTCTATTTTTTAAGTTTATATCATCTAAAGAAACTACATATTTTTCATAATTGTCTTTAATTGCTTCTAAAGCACCATACTCTCTATCTATTGTATCTTGATTAATCAATAAATATGATATTTGAAAATACTTTACGACATCATTTTTCATTGCAACAAAATCAACCTCCCTATTACGTAAATTTCCAGTATAGACCTTATACCCATTCCTTAATAATCGCAGATATACAAGATTTTCGAGCATATATCCATAGCCATATTGAAAGCCAGAGTATAAATAATTTTTAAATGATAAATCGTTTAGATAATATTTTGAATTTCCACTCAAAATTTCCTTGCCCTTAATATTAAATTTTTTTGCTTCATAAACAAGATATGTATTTTTCATATATTCAATGTAATTAGATAAAGTTTCATAGCTTGTCTTTCTGCTTTTCGATTTGAAGAAATTAATAATACTGTTAATCGAAATTAAATTTGCTGCATTATTAACTAAAAAAGCAAATAAATCATCAAGCAAGCGAGCGTCTTTGATATTATACCTTTGGATAATATCTCTCAAGAGGCAAGTATCTTTTATTGAAGATATATAATGACTTTTGGTTTCATCATTGGGTAGATGAAAAAGCTCTGGCAAACCGCCTTCCTGCATATATTTTAGAAACGATTGCTTGCTTTTTTCAATATTTAAATAATCGCAATATTCATTGAAATCATAAGGGAAAATATGAAATTTTATATAGCGTCCGGAAAGCTTTGTTGCCAACTCACCGGAAAGTAATTCAGAATTTGAACCAGTAATGAAAATTTCATAATCCTCAACAAAATTTTGTGATAAAGAGTTAATTAAATGCTCCCACCCGCCTATATTCTGTATTTCATCAATAAACAAGTAAATTTTTCCAACTGGAGCTAACTTTTCTTTATACAAATCTATTATTTTTTCTAAATCCAAATAATTCGAAATGAAATCAAAGTCAGTATATTCCTTATTTATATAAAATATATTATTTGGTTTTACGCCATTTTCTATAAGTAAATTCATAATTTGCCGAAATAAATAGCTTTTTCCAACTCTTCTTTGCCCAACAAGAATTTTAACAAGCGAATTGCCACAATACATCATTATCTGCGATAAATATGAATTACGCTTGAAACCTAAGCTTACCTTATTTTCTTTCCAGAAATTATATTTTTCAATTCTTGCAAAATATTCGTCCATAGCTGAAAATTATTATAATTTTACAATATTTTTAATTATAGACGAATTTATTGCATATTATTGTTTTTTGTAATCTTTGGTTTTGATAGTTTATTTATTAAACTTTCTCATAGTTCAGGGATACTTTATAAAGTAACAAATGATTTAATTCTATGAAAGAACTTTTTCTTATTAAATGTAGAGAACAGGCATACCTGTCCTCTACATTAATTTTTTTCTCTTTTCCAAGCTACATTAAGGAAGGAGTTTATCAATTATTTTGAATTTTCTGCGATTTCATTTATCAAATTAAATTCAATGTTACTTCAATATTGTTGCGTGTTGCTCTAGAATAAGGGCATACCTGATGAGCTAAATGAAGAAGTTCATTAGCAGTATCTCTGTCCACTCCTTCTATTTCAGCGGCTAAATTTACAGAAAGATGAAAACCATCATCAGCACTATTAAGACCTACTGTTGCAGTGATTTTTGATTTAATGGAATGCTTCCTTTGTGATGCAACTAAATTTAAAGCTCCATCAAAACATGCGGAATAACCAGCTGCAAAAAGTTGCTCCGGATTTGAATAAGCTCCACCATCACCACCTAAACCTTTAGGCATACGCAAATCAAGTTGAATAATCCCATCTTCACTTTCAACGCGACCGTTTCTACCGCCTGTTGCGGTTACTTTTGTTTCATACAATTTCTTCATATTTCTAATTTTTTAGTTAATAAAATATAGTTCAATTCTATATTGTTTAAATTTCAAATATAAGACGTAAATGGTCTTATTTATATTTTAAAGGAAAATTGAAAATCAAATTTAATAATTATACAGAGATTTTATATCATAAATATTTTTATTATATTTGCAGTTTCATAAAGATTATAATACTTTTCTGTTATATATAAAGGACATATATGAAAAAATTATACCTGCTTCTATTAATTGTTTTAGCTGCCTGTAATGATATTCCAAGCGATTTTTCTGTACCAAAATGGGATACAGACTTCAATTTGCCGATTTGCTCGCGTTTCTACTATATTGATGATATGGTAAAGTTAGATGAAGATGTATCTGTTGACCCAAATAATCATTTGTATATTTATCAGTCCAAACAAGTTGATGACAGAACAAGTGTTATTAAATTTGTTGATAATAGAATAGATACAACATACCAAAACATTGAAATGGAAATAGCTAATGGCAAAGGTCGGGTTGGCTTCTCATTTCCGGAAGGTATTGAAATTGACAGCTGCCTTTTCTTCGATGGCAATATCAAATTAGGAATAAAAAGCAATTCAAGTGAAGAATTTACTGCAAAAGTTACTTTTCCGACTATATTCGATGCAGAAAGTAAGAAATATAGTTTTCAAAAGTCAATTTCCCCTAATTCACAGGTAGAACAAAATCAAAATATATCTGGTTTTTCTCATTCTGCAGGAACTTATCCGAATGATTCCTTAATTATCGAAGTTGAGATTTTAAGTGGAAATGCAGGGAATACAGCTTTGCTAAACCTTGAAATTAAAGATGTTCGCTTTATCTATCTAAAAGGATTTGTTCCAACAAAAGTAATATCACAGGTTAAATCTTCAAAATATTTGCCTTTAGACAACAAAATTAAGGAAGTAAATGAAAATATTACTCTTTGGGAGCCGGAAGTTATAATTGAAGCAAATTATAATACTGAACTTAATTTGCAAAATATTTTTGGCACGGAAGTTCAGAATTTGCAAATTTTAGGAAAGAAAATTGATGGAAGGGAAAAATTCCTTGAAAATACTAATGGTTCGAGTAATTTAGGAAATTACAAATTAAGCAACGGCTACCTTTTTGAAAAAATTAATAATCAAAACTCAAAACTATCCGATTTCCTTAAATTTTTGCCAGATTCGATTGTTTTGATTGGAGATGTCTTAATTAATCCAGAAAATAGACGTGGTGAAATTCTAAGAACTGATAGCATTATTGTCAGTTTTCAATTTAAAGTAAGCAGTTACATAACACTCGAAAATGTAGTACTTTACGATACTATTCCATTGGAACTGAGCCAAGATGCAATAGACCACATAAAAAATGGAAAAGCAGCAGTTTTAACGATGAAGTTGGAAAACTATACTCCAGTTACTGCTGATATTAAAGCTATGTTTACTGATATTTCAAAAAATTTATTATTTACAAGACAATATCAGGGGAAAGCCGGTTTCATTGATAGCGAGGGCTTTACAAATAATCCTACGGTTTCAGTTACTGAATTTACTTTCGATGAAAAAGATTTGCAGGATTTAGCTAAATCATATTATTTAATAATTGAATCAAAATTCAATTCGGCAAGTGCCCCGCAAAGAGTTGCTATTCGAAATAACGACTGGCTCAAGGTTACAAGTTACATTAAATTAAAGTATAAAGTTGAAATAGAGGGGTAAACAAGATGAAAAGAACATTTATTATATTGATATTGATTTTTGCTTTTGTTGAGTTGGACGCACAATACGGCTCTTTCGGAATTTTAGATGCAAAAAGCAACGGAATGGGTGGCTGTGCTAATGCAAGTGCTACCGGTCTGCTTTCTTTAGGAAAAAATCCAGCTATGCTCAATACAGCAATGGACAGCGTAGCAAGTTTCATTTTTATGCTACCCGATTTTTCTTTCCAATTGCACAATAATTCACTTTCTATGAAGGACTTTACTCATTATTTCGGTAATAAAGAAGCAAAATATTTAACTGATGCTGAACGAGATGACTTGCTGGGATTTTTCAAAGATGATGGAAAAATGTATTACAGCATTTCAGCAATTCCTTTTGCAATGTCTTATTCTCCATCAAAAGAAATTGGCACATTTTCGTTCGCAATTTCTGAAGTAGTTGCAGGAAATCTTGTAATTGCAAAAGATTTGATTGACTTAACATTAAGCGGAAACGACAGCGCAAAAGTTTATTCGTTTGATGATTCTGACCTGAAAACCTGGTGGTTACGCTCTTACAACTTATCTTATGCACGAAAAATATATGAAGAAGAAAAAAGTTTGTTGGAATCAATTTATGCCGGCATCACATTAAAATTTGTTACCGGCTATGAATATACTTCAATTGAAAATGTTAATTCGCGTTTTCATACCGGTGAAAACAACGTTCTTACTGGTCATTTAATTGCAAATTCTCTTTCATCTTTTTCACCCGCTTTTGGCGTTGAATATGACTTCGACAAACGTTCAAAATCAAGCAATTTCAATTTCCTATTTATGGAACCAGCAGGGATTGGCTATGGTATTGATTTTGGGCTGTATTCAGAATTAGATAACGGACTTAATATCGGGCTTTCTATAACAGACATTGGCTCTGTTAATTGGTCAAAGGAAACAGTACGTTACGATGTAAATTCTAATTTTTTTGTTGATGATATTTTAAACAAGGAAAAGCGTGATTCACTTTTAAATAGCACCAATACAAAAGGAGATTATATTGGTAGTTTTTCCACTTCAATGCCTACTGCTCTTAGGTTTGGAGCATCTTTTGATTTATCACAACATATTGAAGATATTCCGGGTATATTAAAATTAGCTTTAGACTACAATCAGGGATTCAATAAAATGCCGGGAAATTCAACTACGCCGCACCTTGCTTTCGGAGCTTTCTGGTATCCAGATTTCGACTATCCATACGTTATGACCGGCGTTTCTCATTCCCAAACAGGAAAAATTAATCTTTCCCTCGGTGCCGGCTATATATATAAATTCTTTAAAGTAAATATTTCAACTTATGATGTGCTTTCTTTACTATCAAGTAAAAGCAGTAGCCCTAACTACTCATTTGGACTAAATCTTTTATGGAGAATAATGTAGAAATAATGATTAATGATTAGTGATTAATGATTTTGTCATTTAGAACCCCCAGATAAAGCAAGTGCTTTATTTAAATGGAGATGACATCACTTGACACTGTCATTCTGAGCGCAGCGAAGAATCCAGAAAATTTTTTAACCACTACTCTCT
>DAIOVK010000240.1:0-5466 GCA_036759045.1 Kapaibacterium sp. (SeqCode)
GGCTAACTCCACTCAGGCACTTCAGGTAATAAATAAAATTATTGGTTATGAGAAAACTCCACCAGTAAGTGAAAACTATTATAACACAGGAGTAAATTGCGGCTATTTTCAGGATTATGACAATTATAATTCGTATGAAGACCGTCGTTTTCTTTTAACTTGCGAAGACGTCAGAAATTATTTAGTGGAACAGGATTATAATATTGTTCGGATTTATAATACCGACAACAACGTAACTCCTTTATACTGGAATAACACTTTATATTCCAATGGAGCAGCATTACCGACAGAATTACTTCGTTCGAGTGGCTTCGCTTGGGATGGCGATGCTGCCGATATTGCTTCTCAAATAAATCAAGGTAGATTCTACGTATTGCATCGCGACCACGGAAGTTATAACGGTTGGGCTGACCCACCTTTTAATATTACAAATGTTAATGCCCTAACAAATGCTGCTTATCCGACCATAGTTTTTAGTATGAATTGTCAAACAGGTGGATTCTATCAGGACGTATGTTTTTCTGAAGCTTTTTTACGACATAATAATGGTGGAGCTGCAGGAGTAATTGGTGCTTCTCAGGTAAGTTACAGTGGCTATAACGATGCTATTGTCTGCGGTCTATTCGATGCTATCTGGCCTTATCCCGGAATTAATCCGGTTTTTGGCTACGGCGGAGTGAGTAACCCACCCGAAAATCCACATTCACCAATTTATAAACTCTCGGAAGTTATGGATTATGGTATGGTTCGTATGCTGCAAACCTGGGCTGGTTCGACATCATTAAATAAATACCAATTTGAGATATTCCATTGGTTCGGAGACCCAACTACAAAAATTTGGACAGAAAACCCTCAAACCATCACTGCAGATTTCCCTGCCACTTTACCTGTTGGTTCCACCTCTTTAAATATTTCTAATTGTTCCAGTCCAAACGCAATAGCAACTGTTGTTTATAACGGAGAATTAAAAGCAAAAATTAATTTAAATGAAGGTGATGGAACAATAGTGTTTCCTGAACCAATTTGCAACGTTCCTGTTACTTTAACTATTTCTCAAACGAATTATAAGCCGTTGGTTTATGTGTTTAATCCGACTGCAACAACATTACTTTCGCCAATAAATCTTAGTATTAACAATGGAAGAATTCCTCTTTTTGATTGGGAAAATGTTGAAGGTGCTTCAACTTATCATATACAAATTTCCAACATAGCAGATTTTTCGAATATTATTCATCAGAACTCAAATTTATCAAATTCACAATTACAGATTTCAAACAATATTTTAGCATTTAATACCCAATATTTTTGGAGAGTTCGCAGCCAGATATCCGGAAATTATACTGAATGGTCTTGCATTTGGAGTTTTAGAACTATGAAAAATGCTCCAATTCTTTCTCAACCAGCTAATGAATCTGCCGGTATTCCTTTAAATACAAATTTTGTCTGGAATTCATTTGCAGGAGTAAGCAGTTATACTTTCCAATTATCAACTGATGAAGAGTTTTCAACATTAATTCAAAATATAAATGGAATAACTAATACTAGCTATAATGTTCCTATGGGATTATTGGATTACGAGCAAACTTACTTTTGGAGAGTAAATGCAATAGTAAACGGACAGCAAACTGAATGGTCTGATGTTTGGAGTTTCACTACAACTGGGCCTATTTTTACAATTAACATCGGAACTGGTAATTTCAGTAACGATTCGACTGTATATCCTGCTCCTTATGGAAATTTCTACTGGGCTGCAAAACATCAAATTCTAATAAAAGCTGATGAACTTAATACACTCGGATTTACTAATGGAAATATATTAAGTTTAGCTTTTGACGTTGATACTGTAAACTCTTGTCTGGAACTTGAAGATTTTTATTTAAAAATGAAACATACAGCTGCAAACTCTTTAAGTGGATTTGATAATAATAGCTCTTGGACTCAGGTAACAGCACCTACCGATTATACTCCTTATGAAGGTTGGAATACTCATACATTTACTTCTCCTTTCCTGTGGAACGGAACTTCTAATATTTTAATTGAAGTTTGCTTCCAAAATGATACTTATACAACAAATGCTTCAACACGCTATACTGCAACACCTTTTACAAGTGTTGCATACAGAAGAAGAGACGGAACCGGAGTTTGCAATTTAACCTCAATCACAGCAACATCCTCTAACAGACCTAATATTCAGTTTAGTGTGGAAATGCCTCAGTTGGCTGCTCCTGTGCTAATTCAACCAATAAACAATTCAAATAATTTAGAGCTTCAGGTTGATTTTGATTGGGCGCCTGTTTCCAATTCTTCCGGATATGTTCTGCAGGTTTCTAACAACGAAGAATTTTCTGATTTAATAATTAACAATGCAAATATTGATATAACACAGTTTTCATATAATTTTGAATACGGACAAAACTGTTACTGGAGAGTTCGGGCTTATAATAATATCAGCATAAGCAACTGGTCTGAAATTTGGCACTTCCAGACAACAGAATATCAAATTCAGGAGATTAGTTTACACGCTGGTTGGAACTATATTTCAAGTTATATAGAACCAGCAGATTCAGACATTGAAGTTCTATTTGCTGATATTTCAAATAATTTAACCATTTTAAAAAATTCTTTTGGCGGTGTATATGTTCCGGCATATAATATTAACTCAATTGGTGACTGGAATAAATTAAATGGTTACATTGGACATCTAACAAACGAATCAACTTTAAATGTTTATGGTTTATTAATCAATCCGGAACTTACCCCTATTGAATTAAATGCCGGCTGGTCGCTTGTATCCTATTTGAGAAATTCTCCATTAGACCCATATATTGCATTAAATTCAATTTTAGACAAAATAGTAATTTGCAAAACCGGCTCAGGTGGGGTGTTTGTCCCATCTTATCAAATTAATACACTCGGAGATTTAATTCCCGGTTTAGCATATTATATCTATCTGAGAAATGAAGATGTTTTGGTATATCCAGCTAATAGCTCCCAAAGAACTAATTATTCGGAAATTACTAATGACGAACCAATACTAAAGCCAGATTTTTCAAATACTGGAAATGATGCTACTTTAGTAATTACTGTTGCTAATGCTAAAGATGGGGATAATATTGTTGTTTTTAGTAGTGAAAATAAAATACTTGGAACTGCTACTATTAAAAATAACGTTGCCGCTGTTACAATTTGGGGTGATAATGAAGCTACAACAGATGTTGATGGCGCAATTGACTTGGAAGCTCTTTCAGTTAAACTATACAATCAAAATAGCAATGAATTTGAAAATCTTCAGATTTTGCAATTAAATGAGCTTTCTCAGACAGTTCAGAATGAGTTTTCCTTTAAAAGAAATGCAGCCTATTTTGCTGATGCTACTGCTATTAGTAATGAAACTACTTGTTTGAATGTATTTCCTAATCCACTTAATGAATTTGCTCAATTAAGCTATTATCTTGAAAATGAATCTTATGTAAACATTTCTATTTTTAACGCTATGGGTACTGAGGTTTTGAGTTTAGCTAATAACGAATTTAAAGCTGATGGAAATCATTTAATTCAATTTTCTGCCAAAGATTTTCCAAATGGAGTATATTATATCAATTTGAAAACAGACAGTAAAATTCTTACTGCAAGGTTTATTGTTTTGAAATAATAAATTTCAGAACTCCTTGTTTTTTAGTAATATTATTAACAAGTTGATAGCATGACTTTAACTCTTTTTTTGTCATGCTATCAGCTTGCTGATAGTATGACTGAGAAAAGATGTCATCTCCATTTAAATAAAGTATTTGATTTATCGTTGGGTCAAAAATGACAAGTTTTAAAATATCAAATAACATTTTCAAAATTAAAAGGATTATTATGAAATATTTATTAATTATTATTTTAAGTACTATTTTAATAATAAGTTGCTCAGACAATAGTACAAATGAAGTAAATTCATCAAAAGAAATATTACCATTAAAAGTTGGTAATTTCTGGACATATTCTCGTCAAAAGTTTAGTAGTTACAAAAGGGATTCTGTTACATTTGTTGATACTGTGAATTATTCTGTTAGTTCAAGTATTAATTTGAATGGTGAGAATTGGTTTTTTATGAAATTTAATTCTATGGTTGATGAATATATTTATACAAACAGAAAAGATGGTTTATGGTGCTTATATGCCAAAGATACGAATAATATTGATTTACCTTCTGCTAAACTGTTCCTAAAATTCCCTACAAAAAACAATGATACAACAACAATTGATTCCGGGACTTATAAAACAATTAATGTAGATGAATATCTTTCTACACAGGCAGGGATTTTTGATTGTATAAAATATTCAAAAATTGAATTTGAAAGAGTAAAAAATTGTGGTTTGTATTATTCGCCCAACGTTGGAAAAGTAATGACAGAAGAAATTTTTGATTTGAAATATCATGACAGAGTTTGGGATACTACTTTCTTACAAAGCACTTTGATAAAATATAAAGTAAAGTAATTTATAACACTCTAATGCAAATTAAGATGAACTCGACGCTTGGGAAAGTGGAGTTCATCTTTTGTTTTTGCTATAAAAAAATATTTAAAAAATACTTGACTTTTTTGTTTTTTTATTTTGTAAGTTGTAATTATCGGAAGAAGAGAAGTGATTTACGAAAAATTGAGGTGCAAGAAAGAAACCCAAAACTGGATTTAAATAAACTTTAATTAATTAATTTTTAGGTAAATTTATGAATTGTTCAAATGGTAGTTTTCTTGTAAAAGAAAAAGTGAATTTGCTACAAGCAAAAAGCGACCCCCCGAGTTTTATTAACTCATTACAATGTAATAATCTTACTTGCTTTTATTCTTTTTACATTTCTTACATCTACTAACAATGTTTTTAGTCAGCCGATGTTAACAAACCAACCAAATCCATTTAACGACCAAACAGAAATTACATATAAAATTCCAGAAAATGAGGATGTTCAAGTAAATATAAGTTCAATTAATGGAGAATTAAAAGCTACCTACAAACAGGGAAATCAGGAAACTGGTATTTATAATATTCTTTTTGATGGTTCAAACTTGCTTGGCGGTGTTTATGTTTTAGATTTAATTTTTGAAAATGAGCGTGTTCAATCAGTTATGATTTTAATTAAATAAAAAATAAATACTTATAGAAAGAAATATAAAATGAAAATATATAAAATATTTTACTTGATAATATTCGCATTGTTGAATTTAGACAGTTTATATTCAACTGAATGGTATCCAAGTTATTGTAGCAACTTATCTAGTATTTGTGGTTCAAATAACATAAATGCAGTTGTATATAATGGTGAAGAATTAATTTGCTCTGAAGACAGTAGTATGACATTACATAGATTTATTATTGCACCGTATTATTTAAATCCAGATGAAACTTATTATTTAGAATCGTTTCAAGTTCCTGGTTTATCTAATATAAAAAATTTCTCTGAAGATGCAAATTATATTA
>DAIOVK010000241.1:0-5461 GCA_036759045.1 Kapaibacterium sp. (SeqCode)
TATTCTCTACTGAAGGTGAGCCACTGAAAGCATTTTATAATTTATTCGATAAGCAGAACTATGGCTATTTAGATAAATATATTGCCTTTGGAACTGACTTTCGTATGCAGACTATTCGTTCCCACAAAACTCCTGATGCAGTAAGACGCTATATTCCTATGCAGATGTCAATTTATGGAATGATTAACCCAATTGACGGAATTACATTTGAAGGGCAATACAACTTTGGGAGAATTATGTTCCCCGGGCAAACTGAATATTCCGCTTCAGTTCTAATTCAGCCATCAGAAGATTTGCCAATACTTAGAATCGGTCATTTCCAGCCATCATTTGGTTTAAGAGAGTGTGATATGACAATGCTTGACAGACGTATTGCTGCTATTGATGCCACTGAAACGCTTATTGCTCCTGATTATGCTGAATGGGGTGCTGAAATTATCTATGATGCTCCCTATTGGCTAACTACTTCTTTCGGTGTATTTGATGCACAAAACCTTGCTAAAAATACTCTTTATGGAAACCAGATTTCTCTTATTCCTCTTGAGCATAACCCAACCTTTAATTACAAATTTACTATTTATCCAAATCAGATTTTTGATTTTTTACCAGATGGATTCTTCGGCGGTTCATATACAATAAATGGAATATTTTGGTATGCAACTGCTTTTCTTGGAACTTCAATTACTGATGAATTTCAGATTATTGGTAAATTCGCTGGTTCAAATAAGCCACATACCCGAACAACCGAAAACTACACTATTTCTGCTAATTATCTTTTGCAAAAAGGAGTTTTTCTCGGTGCAAGAGCAGAATTTGGTAATACTACCCTGATTTATGGTGATGAAAAATTTCCAATTATCAACAGGCAATATGTATTGTATTCAAGAATCTTTTTAATGCCTTACCTTGAATTAATTCCGGAATACAGAATACTCGAAACCGAAGAATATCGTTCTTCACGCTGGGCTATTCAACTTCATATTTATTATTAAAAGTGAAAGAAATTTATGCTATCTAAAAACATAATTGAGTTTTTGCAAAACTTAAAAGAAAACAATAATCGCCAGTGGTTCAACGAACATAAAACTGAATTTGACCAAATATGGAAAAATTTTCAGGAATTTGTTCAGGTTATGATTAATGAGATTGCCACTATTGACTCTTCAATCAAAAGTGTACAGGTTAAAGATTGTTTATTCAGAATATACCGCGATGTTCGTTTTGCGAAGGATAAATCTCCTTACAAAACCAATTTAGGTGCTTATGTCGTTAATGGCGGGCGTCATAGCATTTTAGCCGGCTATTATATCCATATTGAACCGGATAATTGTATGTTTGCTGGTGGAATTTATATGCCCAAGCCGGAAGTTTTAAGAAAAATATGGAATGCAATTTATAATAATCCAAACGATTTAAAGGAAATTCTTAATAACAAAGAATACAAGAAGCATTACGGCGGACTTAGTGACGAGCAGTATAAATCAGTTCCACGCGGCTTCCCTAAAGATTTTCCTGATGCTGAACTTTTGAAGTTTAAGAGCTATACTGTTGGAAAAATTGTACCAAACGATTTTTATTTAAAAGATAATGTAATTAAAGAAGTAAAAGAATTAACGCGTGTTATGTATCCTTTTAACAGCTACTTTAATGAAATTTTAGAAGAAAAGTAGTGCTTGACCGTATTATTTTTATATACTTTAAAGTGTCATTCCTAACACCAAAATAAAGCACTTTCTTTATCTTGGGATTCGGAATGACTGACAAACATAGCTATTTCATTAGCAGCTGATCTAAAAATGACATTTTTTGAACTCCTCATAATTTATTTAAAAATATTTTACAATAGAATTTGTTTATTTCCTTCTCAATAGTTAGATTGAAAAATGGAAATAAGAGATAAAATTGAAATAATAAAAAATAAAAGAGTATGAAAAAAACGTTTGCTTTCATCTTTGCTTTAATATTCTGCACTTCATTTATAAACGCTCAGGAAACCGAGCGAAAATCCCTGAATGTTACAATTTATAATGATGACTTGGGCGTTATCCGCGACTTAAGAACACTTGATTTGAAAAAAGGTGCTTCTGAAGTCAAAGTAACTGACGTTGCCGATAGAATTGATATGACAAGTGTTCATATTAAACTTGACGGAAACGTTATTGAGCAAAATTTTCAATATGATTTAGTAAGCTTTTTAAAAGTCCTGCAAAAATATATTGACAAGCAAATTGAATTAATCAGTGACCAAACTATTATAAGCGGTACTTTGCTTTCAGCCACAGCAAATCAGATTGTAATAAAGAAAAAAGATGGTGGTTTGCTTATGCTTCCAAAAATTGATTCATACCAAATCTCTGTTGGTTCTTTACCAGAAGGTTTAATTACTAAGCCCACACTCGTTTGGCAGTTGGTTTCAAATAAGGAAGGTAAGCAAGATGTGGAAATTTCATATCAAACTTCCGGTATGAACTGGAGTGCTGAATACGTTGCCGTCCTTGATGAAAAAGACACTAAAATTGATTTAAATTCCTGGGTCAGCTTAACAAATAATTCAGGAACAAGCTACCCAAATGCAAATTTGAAATTAGTGGCAGGAGCAGTGAATAGAGTAAAAAATGAAATGGTAATGCTTACAAAATCAAGGAGTGCTTATGGAATGGATGCTGCTCAATCAATTCAACCACAATTTCAAGAACGGGAATTTTTTGATTATCATATTTACGACTTGCAGCGACAAACTACTCTTGCAAACAACGAAACAAAGCAGATTTCTCTTTTCGAGGCAAGTGATATTAAAATTAATAAAAAATATCGTTACAATAGTTCTGGCAGTGCAAGTAATGGTAAGGCAGATGTGATTATTGAATTTGAGAATAAAAAAGAAAACAATCTAGGAATGCCTCTTCCTGCCGGAAAAGTGCGGGTTTACAAAAAAGATGAAAAATCGCTCGAATTTGTAGGCGAGGATATGATTAATCATACTCCAAAAGACGAAATGCTTAAATTGAAAATCGGGCAGGCATTCGATATCGTTATCGAAGAAGTTGAAACAGACAGCAAACAAATTTCTAAAAGCACCTGGGACAGAACTTATAAAGTTACTTTAAAAAATCGGAAAAGCGAAGATATAGAAATTGAAGTTCAAAGAAGTATTTGGGGCGATACTGAAGTTTTAGAATCATCTGTTAAATACATAAAGAAAGATGCAAATAGTATTTTATTTAATGTTCCAGTAAAAAAGGGACAGGAAGTAGAATTTACATATAAAATCAGATTTAAAAATTGGTAGTAAATTGTGCTGAAGATTTTTAGAATATACTCTTAATCGTGTTCTTTGTGAAATATCTTGTGTTCTTTGTGGTTTTTCTTTTAAACACGAAGTACACAAAGAAATTTCACAAAGAGCACAAAATATATAAAAAAAGATTTAAGAATTGGTAGTTCAGCATTTAGTCTGAAATGAAAATAATAAAATTTAAAAACTAATAAGGATAATTATGAAAGAAACAGTTTATACGGATAAGGCACCAGCACCAATAGGTCCTTATTCACAGGGAATTAAAGCACAGGGCAGTTTGGTATTTTGTTCCGGTCAAATTCCACTTAGAGCAGATGGAACTTTGCCCGGTGAAGATATTGAAACACAAACACATCAGGCACTTCAAAATGTTAAGGCAGTAATTGAAGCTGCTGGTGCAAGTATGGAAAATGTTGTGAAAACCACAGTTTTACTCAAAGATATGAATGATTTTGCAACAATGAACAAAATTTACGATGAATATCTTGGTCAATCGAAGCCGGCAAGAGCAGCTTATCAGGTTTGCAGATTGCCTAAAGATGTCTTAATTGAAATAGAAGCAATTGCGGTTCTTCCGTAATTTTTAATTATATATTTAATCAGTATTAATAGTGAGGTCATTATGAAAACTCAAATTGTATTCAGACACTTAAAATCAAATCCTGAGCTGAACGATGCGGCTATGGAAGAAGCGAAGAATCTCGAAAAGTACTACGATGGGATAACAAGCACTATTATCGAATTTACGAACGAAACTGATACCGAAAAGGTGGTAGAGTTTACTGTTCAAGTCCAGGGAACTACCCTTGTCTCAAGCGACTCTTCTGATAATTTTCAGAAAAGTTTAGCAGAAGCTGCCGACAAGATGGTCCGTCAAATTAAGAAATGGAAAACTAAAACAGGCAAAAATTAATTAGAAATTTATTTTTAAACATATATAAAAGCCAGAGCAAATAGTTCTGGCTTTTTTGTAAGAGGAAATCCTGATGCCTCGTAGTTTGTTATTTTGCTTACTTGTCATTCTTCGCTTAGTTATCAATTACATTCTTAGGTTTACCATTAAAACTTTACTAAAGTTAAGAAACTTTTGCAAAGTAATAAGAGCTAAATACTTTCGCACCAGTTTCCCAACTTTGCGAAAGTTAAAATTCTAAACTATCTAAACCTTCTAATCTTTCTAAATTTAATAAATTCTCCATTTAAATTAATTCTCATTTTTTTATTGGAGGTTTGGAATGACAGTTTTTTATTCTGTTATATTATTCATATTATTTTTAAACTACGCTGTTTCATACTGCTTTTCTTTTCTTTCTATAATTGATTTAAAAATCATATCATCTTTTGATTTTTCATCAAAAAGTTTTTTTAATCCTTCAATAGAACATCCAGCTTCGTTCCAAAATTTTTCACGTATTTTTCTTTGGTATTCAACACAATCAAATTTCTTCTTCATTTGAAATCACCTCCTTTGGATTCCTTATTTCTAAATGCTTATAACCAAACATCAGATTCACAGAATTGTATTTTAGAATCCTGTCATAATTAACAATATGTTTAAAATTCCAGCTAACTAAAATATCTACATTTTCAATAGTAGCAAAAGCGATATGTAATGCATCGTTAAAACATTTATCTGGAATCACTTTATATTCAATATATTTTGCTGATAAGAAATCAACTTCATCATTTCTTTTTAATGTTTTTATATGATTTGTTGGAATACTCTCTAAATATTTTTTTACATTATTTGGTGCATCAATTAATTCTTGTGTTGTAATATCTGAAATTACTGCTATCTTTTTCCCTTCAATAAATTCTTGGAATAGCAAATTTGACCATTCAGCAAACTCTTAGTCAAAGCAGCCACCAATCACTGATGTATCAATATATATTCTTTTTTATGCATTTAACTTGAAATTTATTACTAAATTATTCTTCGCATTTTAAAATCTATCGCACTTTTATAATTTTAAAATATAATTATTAACTATCAAAATAAATTTTTATTGTTTATTAAGATGTCAAACAGAAAACATTTAGATAGAATAAAATAATTTCATAACTCTTGATGCCATGTAGTTTGGTATTTTGTTTACTTATCATTCTTCGCTAGTGTAATAATTCATTAAAAAACTAATAATATTTTCGTATATTTGTAAAGTT
>DAIOVK010000242.1:0-5419 GCA_036759045.1 Kapaibacterium sp. (SeqCode)
GATTTTATACCATAAGCAAGTAATGGTGCTGTTATATTATACATTTCATTATCTGCAATAGTTAAATCAAGGTTGTTATATCCGTTAAATGTAGTACTTCTTTCTCCTCCGAGCAAGATACCACCGCAGACATTTCCACCTAATCCATTAACATTATGAATACGGTTGCCAACTACAGCACTTGTTCTTTCAAATCCAAGATAAATACCTGCACGACCGACATTATAAATTTCATTTTTTACAAAACCATTTTCTGTATTCATATATTCAACCAAAGCATTTGCGGCTTGTCTGAATAATACGCCAGTTCCTAATGATACTATACCATAACCAAAATTACTAATTTCATTGTAAGAAATATCATTGCTTTTGTTAACCAAAGTATCTAAGAAATAAGAATTATTTTGTGTTGAAGAATCTTTTGGACTCATTGAACGGAATACAATACCAGCTGAATAAGTATTTCCTGCACCACGATTATCATCTTCATAAGTAAATTGTGATAATGAAGTATTATATGTTGTTAATGGAAGTGAACCTAAATAGCTTGGTGCTTGATTTACGCCGTCAGTAATAACGCAGTTCTTAATTGTTATGTTTGATGCGCCGTTTGTCAAATAAAATACTGACCTAAAGTTTGATGTTGTTTGTAATGTGAATTTGAATGCTTTATTTTCACCACCATCGAAAGTAATATAACCGGCGCTATTTGCATATAATTTCTTTCTGCTTTCGCGTAAGATTCTTACTGGGGCATAATCATTCTTCGGTGTCGTTGTTTGACCTATTAAAATACCAATACCACTATTTGTTATTAAATTAATAACAATTCTTTCTTTTGTTAATGCTAATTCATCTAATGGTTTGAATGTTATTGTATTGGTTGAAGAAACGCCAACGATTCTTGAACTTAAATCAATAGCCGGTGCATTAAGTGCTAATGGATTTCCAGCGTTATATAATGTATCAGTTAAGATAAATTGAACGGGACCAGAAATACCTTTTAAGAATAATGTATCAACTGCCTTGTCAATTGTTAAAAAGTTGCGTTTGTTCATTGTTGTATCGTATTGATACTTTGTTCCAATTGTATAAATACCATTTAAAGCTGGTTTTACTACAAAAGTATCGCAAACTGAATTATTTGTTGCAATTCTGTCTGCTACTGCTGAAATAGTTACACAAGCTAAATATTTACCGTCTGCAGGAGGAATAAAGTCAGTTGGAAATTCAACTCTAACGAATCTACCAGTAGAAATGTCTGGAATCACATAATTTGGATATGTATAAACAACCTGCATACTCGGTAATCTTCTAATAGTCAAAGTAGCTGGAGCATTGGAAATATCGCTTAATCCCTGATTTGAAAATCTTGCCTGTGGATAAATAGGTCTTCCAACGTATAAGTCTTTTGATGAGAAGTAAACTGAATCTGCTCTTGCATCAATTTCATTTCTGATTCTGAAAGTGTATGGAATTGTTTCAGTTTCTCTTGGTAAAAAGTTATTGATTGGCTGGTCATCAACAATTAGAGAAGCTACTGGAAATTGAACTTCAATTTTAATTGTATAATCACCAAATTGTGTTGCATCTTGTGGAGCAAATAAATCGAAATTAATTGTATTTTCTGCACCCATTGCCATATTTGGTAATGATGGTGGGTTCGATGCCCAATCTTTAATACTTGTGTAAACAAGTAAATTATTTCTGTATATTCTTGCTATTGCTCTGAAAGCTGTAACTTCATTTTTACCAACATTGCGAACAACAGCACTTACTGGAATAGAAAATGGATAAAGTTCGTAATCTGTTGTTTTTGGAGATACAATGCGATTTACTTCCAAATCATTGTTAAATGCAATGTTGAAAATATTTTTGAAAGTTTGTCTGAAAGCCGGAATAGATGGAATAGTAAGATTTGATTCTATTGCATATTCACCTGCAGCTAAGCTGTCAATTCTTGTTTTTAAGTCAATATCACCATTATTTAAAACACTGTATGGAGTTGACCAATCAAATCCACGTGCAGCAATACCTTTTGCATGTGTTAAGCTATAAGTGAAGGTTGTACCAGCAAGGGTTACATTAATTAAAGTATCACTAATATCAGTTTCTTCAGTTCCTACATAAATATTTGCTAAAATTGGTTGAATGTTAGCATATCTTTGCAAAGGACCTGTAATTTTATAAGAAAGAAGCACAGGGAAAGTCAAACCATTAGTTTTGACACTAATTTTGGGCTTTTGTGCAGCATTGCTATAAATTGAGTCAAGTTTAAGAATAGTACTTGTACCTGGAAAAGTTGAAGTAATAGCAGGGACTTTTGGACCAACATTTAAAGTCATATCAATTGCCTGACCATAAACAGTAGTTCCTTCGCCAATATCTATTGCATTAGTATAGTTATAATCGGTAACAAATCTTATACGATAGTAGCCGGGACCTGCAATAAATGCAGCGAGAGATGGAATAGTAATAGTTCCGGAGAACGCATAACGGGCAGTTCCGGGATTAAATACTGTTTCACCTGCACCAGTAAACATACTGTCACGGTTTAAGTCAATAAATACCTTTACATATTGAGCATATTTGACTTCGTCATTGCCACCGGCGAGCCATTTGAAGCCCTGCATAATGACATCATAAACGTCGTCAATATTTACCGGTATTATGATGTCAGTTCTGTCAACATAACCGGTATCATTAGGTTGATTTGTATATAAACTATTCCCACCAAATAAAATTTTGGTGAAGCCAGACGGGTTCGTTGCTTTGAAAGCACGAGCAGGCGGAGTTTGAGCAGATAAATTGTATGAATATACAATTAGAATGCTCATTAATACAAATGCTTTAAGTAATTTGTTTAGCATAAAAACATTCCTTAAATTATTTAAGAATAATACATTATAGTTATTTATATTTCAATTTTCATATTTTATTTCTAAATTGCTAAAATAGTAAAATATAATTTAATATAATTTTTCTTTTTAAAAAAATTAAATATTTACAATATTTTATAAGTAAAATTACTAATTTTTCTATTAATTTCGATAATTTATTTGAAAAATTATAATTTTTCTATTTCCATAAACAGATAAACACATTTTTTTGAATTTCGTCTCAAAAAAAAATGAATTTTATGAAAAAAAATCAAATTAAAATTTCAAAGTTCGGTGGGCGAGCCCTTTCCGAAGTCCGCAGTTTCAGTGCTATGGCTGATATTATTAAAAATCAGATTAATTCTAAACAACTCATTATTATCTCTGCTCTTGTCGATACAACCAGAATGTTAAAACAAGCTGCATTTATTTCTGAAAATTCTTCTTTAGAAGATGCCAAGCTAATTATTAATAATATCTTAGAAAAGCATATTTTCTTTGCAACTTCAATTATTCATAACCAATTTTTATTAAATGACTTAATTTATATATTAAATAAAAATATTGACGATATTAATAATATTCTTCATGGTATATGCATTACTAACGAACTAACCTCAAGAACGCTTGATTTAGTAATGAGTTATGGAGAAAAACTCGCACTTCAGCTTGTTTACTTCTTTTTAAAACAGGAAGAAATCTCAATTGCTATTATTGACGCCGAAGACCTAATCGTAACAAATAATAGATTCAATTACGCATCTCCTTTATATGAAGATACTTCAATTAATTGCGAGGAAAAACTTTTCCCACTTTTTAATGATTATCAAGTTGTTTTAACTCAAGGATTTGTTGGTAAAAGTAAAAGTACTCAACAAACAACTACACTTGGTTTAGAAAGCTCAAACCTTAGCGCTGCCTTGCTTGCATCTATATTCAATGCTCATGAAATAACCTTCTGGACAGATGTTGAAGGTTTCAGAAGCTGTGACCCGAAATTCGCTTTAAATACCAAACTAATTAAATCAATTTCTTATCAGGATGCTAAACTTCTTGCTATTAATGGATTTAAACTAATTTTTCCACAAATGATTGATATTGCAATAAATTCAAAAATCAAATTGTTTTATAAATCAATTTTTTCAGTTGATGGAGACTATACCGAAATACCTACTTTCAATAGTGTTGAAAATGTTACACACATTATCTATAAAATTGACCATATTCCAGTTGATTGTATTAACAACGACTCTATCATTTTACGAGAAAAAAAGTCTAATATGTCAAAAAATTTTCATAATAGTTATTCTAAAATTTGTATATTCAATTCTAATATCGAAAAACTTTTATTACTGCTTCCAGACATTTATAAAATGAATAGTGGAAATCCTATTCATTTTAATATTAAAAATGATTTTAAAATTCAGGAAATAATCCTAAAAAAAAGTATAAGTAATCAAATTCTTGAGCATATTCACAATAATTTGTAGCTTTAAAATAATTGATAATTGATAATTGACAATTAAAAATTTGTCTTGTCATTCTGACGGATGTCAGAATCCATCTTACACTTTTCATTCTGAGCGTATATAAACGAAGACGATTACTTTTGAGGAAATTAACCAAATAAGAAGAAAGCCATACTATCAACAAGTTGATTGTATGGCTTGAATATGTGATGAATCTCAAAAATAGTGTCTTAACCTTGAAAACGCAGGGCAGATAAGTTCTTTTATTTTTTACCACATATCCAATTCCCCTCTTGAGAGGGGACAAAGGGGTGTGTTCTTAATTACTTGTTACATCTGAAGCAATATCAAGAAGATAAACTATTATTAGCATATTTTTCTCTTTATTCAGAAAGTACATTTTAAATTAGGAAAAAAGAACACACCCCTTTAATCCCCTCTCAAGAGGGGAATAAGAAAAGTGGATTCAAAGAACATATCAGCCCTGCACGAAAACAGGTATCAATCAACTTTGGTGGTACTGGATTTCCGATTTCTATGAAATGACATATCCTTGTTGATAGAATATACTCATTATACAAAGTCATACTATCAACAAGTTGATAGTATGACTGAATAAGAGGAACTATTATTTTTCTAATTCAATTTATTGCTTATTGCAGTATGTTCTTCCAAGCCACCGACATCAGGGGAGTCCTTGCCGATGATTTTATGGGCAATATCTGTTAAAGTATTGTCATTCAAATTGAAAAGTGAATTTGAAACCACTTCAAAAGTAAGTTTTTCATTTTGAAAATCAATAAGAATTTCGGAGCCGGGAAGTATACTATTTTTTAAAATTTCTTCAGCAAGCTGGTCTTCCAAATAGTTCGTTAATGCGCGTCTAAGAGGTCTTGCACCAAATTTTTCATCAAACCCTTTTTCAACCAAGAAATCTTTTGCATGATTTGTAAGTTCAAAAGTAATATTGGACGAAGAAAGCCGCTGGCGGATATTCTTTAGTTGAATTTCAATAATTGAGTAAATACATTCTTTATTTAATTTTTTGAAAATAATGAAATCATCAATTCT
>DAIOVK010000243.1:0-5417 GCA_036759045.1 Kapaibacterium sp. (SeqCode)
CTAATTCTTTTAGATTAAACTTTTTTACAGATGAGCGGGGAAGTTTGATTTTTTCGTTATTCTGATGTGAAGAGAATTTTTTTACTAATTCCTGAAATCTTGTTTCGGAATTATTATTGTTATTTTTTTTGGAAATTACATCTTTGATAAGGCGTATTCCAATATAAAGCAGCACAAATCCAGCAAATATTTTAAAAATAGTGGGGTCTGATAGCAGGTTTATTCTAATTAAGGCACCAAGAAAAACGCCGGGTAAAGTACCAATTACTACAATCCAGGTAAGAGGCCAGACCATTCTGCCTTCTTTGATGTATTTATATACTCCGCTTGGAGTCGCTACTATGTTGTATAGTTGGTTTGTTGAACTCACCGAAGGGCTTGTAAAGCCAAGGACACTTACTTGAAAAGGTAAAAGTAAAAATGCTCCTGATACTCCACCAGTAGAGGTAAATGTTGAAATCAATAAGGCAACGAGTGGAGGGATAATCGGATGCACTTCTATTCCTGCTACTTCAAAAAACATATTTTATTCCCTCAGGTAAATTGGTAATTCTTCGGCTTTCTTCATTCCAAGATTCTTCTCTGCTATATTGATTATGCGACTTGGGGATTGTATCTGATTAAGTCGCGTTTTTAAAATATTATTATTATTTCTTAATGCTTCATAGTTCTTGTCTAATAACTGGTTATTTTGTAGCAACTTATTTATATATATTACATTTGCAACATATAGAATAGTAAATGCTGAAACTAATGCTATTAATCCGAACACTGTCCAGCGGTTTATTAATTCTATGTATTGCTTAATTATAGGCATTTTTATAATTGTTAATTATTAATTGTTAATTGTTAATTAGTTTTGGATTATGGATTATGGTTTATGGTTTATAGTTTATAGTTTATAGTTTATGGTTTATGGTTTATGGTTTATAGTTTATAGTTTATAGTTTATGGTTTATAGTTTTATTTGTTTATATTCGTTATCTTATAATTCACTATTCTTATTCTCCTCTTGAGAGGGGCTGATACGTTCTTTGAAATACTCTTTCCAGCCATACTATCAACTTGTTGATTGTATGGCTATAAAAGAACATATTAACCCTGCTCTTGGGGGGAATGCATAAGGTGATATAATAAAGTCATTAAATATATCATTATACTAGTGTAGTAATTCATTGAACACCTGACTTTAACATCTTGTCATTCTGAACGAAGTGAAGAATCTCAAACTCTGTGTTAACAATGGCTTGAGAGATTCCTCACTTCGTAACGGAATGACACATTGTTATAAGTTTTTCAATGTATCATTACACAAGTAGCAATAAAATCATTAACAATTAATCATTAATCATTATCTTACGGAGTAATCCTGTAAATTGTTCTTGGGAATGGAATAGTTTCGCGGATATGTCCGGCGCCTGTAATCCATTTAACTGTTCTTTCAACTCCCAAACCGAAACCGCTATGAGGAACTGAACCATATTTCCTTAAATCAAGATACCATTGGAAAGCATCAACTGGCAGGTTGTGATGCTCAATTCTTTCTAAAAGCAGGTCGTGATTATCTTCTCTTTGGCTTCCACCAATCAGTTCGCCTGCTTTCTCTGGACCGAGCATATCCATAGCGAGAACGACTTTTGGATTTTCCGGGTCTTGCTTCATATAAAACGCTTTAGCTTCTACTGGATATCGATGGATAATGCAGGGTTTATCGAACTGCTCCATAATTGCTTCTTCCTGGACGCTTCCAAAATCCTCGCCCCAGGGAAATGGATGGATATGAACTTCTTTACCTTCTTCATCTTTTTGGATTAAAGGAATTTTGTTTGCTATAAGCCAATCAACAGCTTCAGTGTAGCTCATACGATAGAAAGGACGCTTGATGTTTTCGAGTTTTGTAGTATCGCGTTCAAGAGTTTCAAGTTCTCTTTTGCAGGTTTTGAGGCAATACTGGACAATGTATTCAATTAAATCTTCGGCTAAATCCATATCGTCATTTAAATCGAAATAAGCCATTTCCGGCTCAACCATCCAAAACTCAGTTAAATGCTTACGCGTTTTTGAACGTTCAGCGCGGAAAGTAGGTCCAAAAGTATATACTTTGCCAAGAGATAAAGCTGAAGCTTCAGCATATAGCTGACCGGATTGCGAAAGGTATGCTTTTCCAAAATCGAAATAATCTGTTTCGAAAAGTGTAGAAGTTCCTTCACAGGCATTCGGTGTAAGGAGCGGAGAATCCATTAATCTGAAACCATTTCCATCGAAGAAATCGCGTATAGCTTTAACGACAGCAGAGCGTACTCTCATAATTGCATGCTGTTTTGAAGAACGTAGCCACAGATGTCTATGTTCAATTAAAAATGAATCGCCGTGGTCTTTTGGAGTAATTGGATAATCTTTAGAAATTTGAACAATTTCTAAATTGGTAACATCAATTTCAAACCCACCGGGCGATCTGTCTTCCTGCTTTACTGTTCCGGTGATAATTAGCGATGACTCCTGTGTAAGAAATTTTGCCTGCTCAAAAATTTCTTCGCTAACATTGCCTTTAAATACAACGCATTGAGCAATTCCAGTGCCATCGCGTAAAATAATGAATTGCAATTTTCCTTTGCCTGTTTTATTGAAAACCCAGCCGCGCAATGTTACTTCTTTTCCAACGACTTCTGATAAGTTCTCAATATACTGATACGTTTTATATCTTGACATAATATTTAATTATTATATTTATAATTTTTTTATATAAAATACAAATTTACAAATAATTTGTTTTTGTTAATTGTTTTTTCTTATCAATTTCAATATAACAATAGCAAATCCAAGAATAACTGAAAGTAAAAAGCCAAAAATTGTAGTAGTCATTACTCTTGGTGAAACTGGTTCTATTGCTGGTTCTGCATAATCTAACTGCTCAATAATAGAAACATCATTTTGTGCCTGAATAGCTTCCTGATATTTTTGAGTTTCCAAATAGATATTGACCTGCTCTAATATCTTTTGCTGACGCAAAAGATTAGTGTATTCACGTATTATATTTGGAATATTTTGCAGTGGTATTGAAAACTCGTCATTTGAGGTAAGCCCACCGCTTTGGATTCGATTGTATTGATTTTTTAAATTAGCAACTTTTTCCTTTTGAATACGAATTGTAGGTGATGTTGTTTCATATTCCTGGAGCATAATATTAAGTTCAATTTCTGCTTTTGCGAGTTCGCTTCCTATTGTAATTGCATTAGTTACAATCGCCTGAGTTTGCTTGTCTATAGCAAGAACCTTGTTTTCGCTTTGATATTTTTCGAGTTCTCTGTCTATAGAATCAAGCTCTAATTGTTTTTCGAGCAGAACTCTTTCGATAAACTCTTTTTTCTGAAAAGCTTTAGTTGATGAAATGCTCCTGTTTATTGAATCTAAAGCTATATAAGCATAATTAGCAATGTCTGATGCAAGTTTTGCAGTTTCATCTTTTTCTTTTTTATTTGCAAAATAAGGAGTTTTTACAGCTACATTTACATAAATTATACCACTTCTGTTATTGCTAACATCCATCAGCGAAAGAATTTCGTAGAGCATATCATCACGGTTCATTTTTTTAAAAAGACGATGCTCTTTTAAATTGAGTTTTTCAGCAATATAAGAAGCAACCTGCCGGCTTTTAAGCATTTCTGTATAAAGAACAGTTTTTGCAGATTGGTCTATATTTGCTAAAGAAAGTGCACCACCTGCAAAAGAAGAAAGCATTGATGAGATTCCCGGAGTATTCGATTTTTCCGGAGGCATTATTGATGTGTATGCTTCGTATTCTCTTGGACAGATTAAGCTATAAATAAATATTAATATTGTAAATATACCAGTAAAATATAAAAGAAATTTTTTTTGCTTAAGAAATAGTGCTATAAGCTCTTTTAATCTAATATGTTCTCGAATGATATTTTCTTCCATATTTTTTTATTTTCTATTTTTTATTATATAAACTTGTAACATATTGAAAAAAAACTAAAAATCAAAGAAAAGTTTTAGAAAAATTGCATTAATTTTTTTTTTAATTTAATATTTTTTTATTGATAATTTATGAAAAAAGTATTAATTATTGGAGGAATGGCTGCAGGTTGCAAATCTGCTGCTCGTTTATCCCGACTTTCAAACGAATTTGACATTACAATTATAGAAAAAAGCAGCTTCCTTTCTTACGGAACTTGTGGTATGCCTTTTTACGCTTCAGGCGATGTAGATGATTTTTTCGATTTAGCTAAAACTCCTTATGGATTAATTAGAAATGAAGAATACTTTCTGGATGTTAAAAATGTTAAAACAATTTTAAACACTGCTGTTCTTGCTATAAATACTGAAACAAAATCAGTTCACTGTAAAAATCTGCAAAATAATGATGAATTAAATTTGGATTACGACTATTTAGTAATTGCTACCGGTGCAACTCCAGTCTTACCTCAATTTCCCTTTCCGGATTCAGAAAAAATATCATTTTTTCATAATCCACTTGATGCAAAAAAATTCAGAGAAAAAGCACAAAGAGGAGAAATAGAAAAAGTTGCTATTATTGGTGCTGGGCTTATCGGTTGCGAACTTGCTGAGGCAATGGTTTCTCTGTGGGGTATTGAAACTTATTTAATCGAAAGAGAAAATCGTTTATTACCCAAAATTTTTGACAATGATTTCGCTGAGTTTACAAGCAAATTATTCTCTAATCAAAGGATAAACTTGGAACTTTCATCTTCTGTGGAAAGAATTGAAATTGATAAGAAACAAAATCTAATCATTCATCTTTCTAATGGTAAAGCAGTTGGATGCAATTATGCTTTTATTTGTTTGGGAGTAAAACCAAATGTCGAATTAGCAAGAGCAATTGGAGTGAATATTGGAAATTTCGGTGGAATTTTGGTTAACGAAAAATTACAGACAAATATTGCTGATGTTTATGCTGCAGGAGATTGCACTCAATTAAATAATCTAATAACTAAAAAGCAGGATTATTTCCCTCTCGGCTCGCTTGCAAACAGACAAGGCAAAGTGATAGCTGATAATATATTTGGGATTGATTCTAAATTCCAAGGTGCTGTTGGAACTTGTTCTATTAAAGTATTTAATCAGATATTTGCAAGCAGCGGGCTGACAGAAGAGCGTTCTAAGCAATTTGATTATAATGTTGCATCAGTTGTGATTTCAAGTTATGACAGACCGGACTACCATCCTGACGTTAATGATTTAATTTCAAAATTGATTTATGACAGAAGCACCTATAAAATACTTGGATTGCAAATGACAGGAAGCGGTGAAGTAACGCGTTATATTGATTCTTTCTCAGTTTTTTGTCAAAATGGTGCTGGGCTGTATGATTTACTTGAATTTGAACATTCTTATACTCCAACTCATTCATCACCACTAAATCCTTTAAACAACCT
>DAIOVK010000244.1:0-5401 GCA_036759045.1 Kapaibacterium sp. (SeqCode)
GATAATAAATTTATTTTAATCACATATATCAAAGTTTAAAGAATTACTTTTCTTCTCAGATTTATTATTGGAAAAAGGAAAGAAGAACACACCCCTGCCCCTCTCAAGAGGGAAATGCGTAAGATGAGTTATTAAGTTATTGGTTATTAAGTTATTGGGTTATTAGTAAAAACTAATGGCTGTTTGCTGATAGCTGTTTGCTGTTTGTGATTTACTCAGAAACGAGCTTAAAATATTTATTTGATAATTGTTCGGATTGGTTTTGTGTGGGAGCTTCGACTATTAAGCGAATAATAGGTTCAGTGTTGGATTTGCGGATATGAATCCAGTGGTCTGAAAAACTTAAGTGGATGCCATCTTCATAAGATATTGTTGCATCTGGTGAACTTTTTGCAATCTTTTCTTTTAATATATCAAAATCACCTAAAAAATTCATTTTTTTCTTTAGCATAGAATATTTTGGATATTCTGCGATAATTTTTGAAATATTGCATTTTCGTTTGATTAGTAAATATAAAACAAGAGCAGTGCCGACAAGAGAATCACGTCCATAGTGGCAGGCAGGTAGAATAACACCACCACTTCCTTCTCCGCCTATTATAGCAGCAACGTCTTTCATCTTTTTTACAACGTTGATTTCTCCAACAGGGGAGCGGAACGCTTTTGCACCGTATTTTTGGGCAATATCTTCAACAAGGCGTGTAGTAGAATAATTTATAACAACGTTATTGCTTCCATTTGCAAATGCTTTTGACAAGAAAACAGCATCTGTTGCGAGTGCAATAGTCTTTTCCTCGCTTATTGGTTCGCCGTTTTCGTCAATTAAAACGAGACGGTCAGCATCTGGGTCAACTGCAATGCCTAAGTCAGCATCAAAGCGTTTTACTGCTTCCGATAAACTTGTTAAATTCTCTGGTAGCGGTTCGGGTATGTGTGGAAAAACTCCTGAGCCATCGCAATGCAACTTTATTACTTCGCATTTAAAATGCTTTAGTAAAGCCGGAATAAATTCAGAACCAGAGCAATTAACGGCATCAACAACTACTTTTAATTTTCTACTTTCGCATTGCTTAAAAAAGTTCTTATTTTTAAAGATGGGAAGTTCTAAAACTTTTGAAGTGTGGATGTCAATGCAATTAACCACTGGCATTATATCCGGTGGATTTACTATCTGCTCAAAAGTATTGCTTGGATTTTCTAAAGCATTTGTTAGCACCTGGTTTTCTTTTTCATCGAAGAAAACACCACTGCTATTAATAAATTTAAGACCATTCCAAATCTCCGGATTGTGCGAAGCGGTAATAGCAATACCACAAACGGATTTGGAACTTTCGGTTAGCAGTTGAACTGTTGGGGTGGGAACTATACCTAATGAAATAACAGTTAAGCCGGCACTTTGTAAAGTACCGGCTACAATTTTTTCTATCCATTTACCAGAGGGTCTTCCGTCTCTACCCAATACAACGGTTCCCTGGGGAATGATTTTTACAAGTGCGTTGATATAATCAACAATCACACCTGCAGTCAAGGAATCTCCTAAGGTTGCACGCAGTCCTGATATAGAGCGGATAAGTGGCATTTACTATGCGACTTCTTGCTTCTTTAATGAATTTACGTATTTTGCTAATGAAGATTTATGATTAGCAGCGTTATTCTTGTGAATTACATTTTTTATTGCTGCTTTATCAAAAACTTTAGTAGCTTTCTTTAATTTGTCGAAAGCTTCTTCAAAGCTTTTTGCCTCACGAACCTCACGAGTCGCATATTTCAATGCTCTCTTGTATTGCCTGTTGTAGAGCTTTTGTTTTCTGCTCTTTCTTATTCTTTTTATCGCTGATTTATGATGAGCCATTTAACCCTATTATTTTTATAATTTACATAATCTCAGAACAACAAAATTAATCAATATTTTTTTAATATCAAAATTATTTGTAAAAAATTGTTTTATCTTTGAAAAAAGCTAATATAAAGTTATTTTTGTTTTTAAAATTTCTGCTTTTTGAAAAAGGAAGGAAATATGCTCAAAGAACTACTAAAGCCAGAAATTCAAGAATTGATTGAATACCATAACTGGAACGATTTAAAAGTAGTTCTTTCTTCCTGGCCCGCACCTGAAATATCCGATTTACTGCTTGATATTGACAAAAGAGATAAGGTACTGCTTTTTAGGACTTTGCCAAAAGAAATTTCTGCTGAAGTTTTTTCCTATCTTGAATACGAAGAGCAAGACGAACTCATCCGCCAATTTACTGACCAAGAAACAAAAGAACTGCTCGCCGGACTAACCCCTGACGATAGAACTGCTCTTTTGGAAGAACTGCCGGCACGCGTTACTTTGCGTTTGCTAAATCTTTTAAGTCCGGAGGATTTGAGAGAAGCACGCGAGTTGCTCGGATATCCGGAAGAAAGTATCGGACGTCTTATGACCCCAGACTTCGTCGCCATTAGACCCGAGTGGACTATTAAAGAAGCATTGGAGCATATTAGAAAATTCGGAAAAGACAGCGAAACGATTAACCGAATTTACGTTACCGACACAAAAGGAAAATTGCTCGACGATATTTTGTTGCGTTATATAATTTTAGCTCCGGAAACTGAAATTGTTGATAATCTGCTTGACTATAATGTTGTAAGTGTTTCAGCTTTTGACGACCAGGAGCATGCTGTAAGGGCAATGGAAAAATATGATATTTCTGCTATACCGGTAGTTAATTCTGAAGGGCAGCTCGTTGGTATTGTTACATTCGACGATATTATGGATATTTCTAAGGAAGAAGTTACAGAGGACTTCCAAAAAATAAGCGGTATTAATCCTTTTGATGTTTCTTATACTAATGCATCTGTTTGGCATCTCTGGGCAAAACGTATTCCCTGGCTCTTTTTCCTTCTAATTGCAAATTTTCTTACTACAGGTGTTATTTCATTTTACTCAGACGAAATTACGGCAGTAGTTGCACTTACTTTCTTTATTCCAATGCTTATCGGAACTGGTGGAAATACTGGAACTCAATCTGCAACGCTGGTGATTCGTGGTTTATCAACCGGAGATGTCGTGTTGAAAGACTGGTTAAAGATTTTGAGTAAAGAGCTCTTGGTTGGTTTGTCTCTTGGTGTTGTTCTGGGGCTGGTTGCTTATTTCCGTGGTCTTTTTGTTGATGAAAATCATACTGAAATTGCGTTGGTTATTAGTGGAGCTATGGTGATTCTTGTTGTTTGGGCAAATATTATTGGCGCACTTTTCCCGCTTCTTTTCTACAAATTAAAACTTGACCCTGCTGTAATTTCAAGTCCCTTTATCTCTACTTTCGTTGATGTTACCGGACTTTTAATTTATTTCAACATAGCACATTTAGTTTTAGATTTGTAAATTTCTCATTTCAAATATTTTTAATTATTTCAATTTTCTTTGAGACGTTTTTCCATTTCTTGTGTTATTCTAAATATGGAAATTAAATTTATGAAAAAACATGCATATTTAAATGATTTTTCATAAGTTTAAATATTCTAAGGAATATTTTAAAAATAAATATTATATTTCTCAAAAAATGGAGAAAAAAATGAAAACGAAAATTTTACTCTTAATCGCAGCAGCAATGCTTTTTGCAATGCCTTTGCTTGCCACCACAACTGAAAGCGATACTTTGTGGACAATAAATATTGGTAGCTCTGCTGAACGTTTTGATTTTGTTCAGAACGATGAATATATTGTAATCGGAGGTCCTTACGGCATATATAAGGTGAGAACGTCGAATGGAAAAGTTGAAAAAATATTCGACCTTGCTACAAACCTTTATGGATTCAATAATGAGAAAACAAATCTATTATATTCTGATGATTTCAGTATTTTTACAATGGATTTAGAAAGTGGAAATATTATTGATAGCATCATAATTGAAAAAATAGATAAATATAAATATATTGATGGGGATACAACTAATCCATGGGATGAATCTTATCTACTTGCTCCATTAACAAGCCCAGATGGCAAATATATTTTATGTTCTTGGTTTAGAAGTGGTTATAGATTTAATAGTTATGAACCTGAATTTATTGAAACAAGAACTATAATTATTATAAATAAAGAAACAAAAAAAATTGAAAAAGAAATTGAAATAGTACCTAATGCTAAATGCTTTTCTCCAGATGGAAATTATATCGCTATTGGAACTGATAATAATAATAGTGAAATTGAACTTTATAATGCAAAAACATTTGAATTCATAAAAAAAATAGCGATTTTAGGTGGAAATATTAACGGCCTAAATTTCTCATTTGATAGCAAATATTTATGTTGCACTTATGACCCAGAAAAATGCAATATATTTGATATTGAAAACAGTGAAATTGTTTTTCCAGACAGCAATACAAAAGATGAAATGATTATTCAAACTGAGTTTTACAACAATAATAATTATTTTATATATAAAGAATTAAGATGGATAGAAAATAAAAGAGTATTATTTTTTAATGAATATGATATTGAAAAAAAATTAAAAAGTAGCAAATTTGAAAATTTAAATATTGAATGGATTTTTCCCGGTTTGTTTAGTATTTCAAAAAATGATAATTATTTATCTGTTTTAGCATATTCTGAAAATAAAGATATATTGTTAGTTTTAATTAAAAACAACACAACAAAAGTTGAGGAAAAAACTGAAATTAAAAAAAATAGTATCAGTATTAAACCAAATCCAAGTGAAAATATATTATGCATAAATTATAATTTTGTTAATATAAAGCAACTAGAAATTGTTGATATTAATGGAAATTCAATTTTTAAAGAAGAAATAACTACTGAAGAGAATAGTAAAATTATAAATACATCTACTTTTCTTTCTGGCACATACTTCTTGAGAATAACAACCAAACATGGAACTGAAACATATAAATTCGTTAAGGAGTAAAGCAATGAAGTACTTATTAATATTCATTTTTTCGTTTTCAATTTTAAATGCTCAAAATTTTGATGCTGATACATTGCATTTCTTTTATGGAAATGAGCCAAATACACCACGTCAATTAAGCCCTAATTACGACGAATTTCAAACTAATAAGTTCTTGAGAGGGTTTCACTGGAGCAGTGATTCTCTTATTGATAAACTAATGGGCTTGAATATCCACGTTGGCGGTTCAACTTTGCAATATACTTCTCCAAATAGTTATTGTGATAGTACTTATATTATTAGAAAAACTTATAATATTGGTGCAAATGGCAGTGAAAGAACACCATTGCAAGCGCAAGCAATGCAATTTGATGCACGCCTTAAAATTGACCCGACAAAAGATTTTAATTATTTGGAAAATGATAATTTACAATCAATATTTGGGTTTATTAATGTTAAAGGAAGAAGAGTAGGCGATTATCAAGTGTTTGAAAAGGATTCTGATTACGTTAATAATG
>DAIOVK010000245.1:0-2201 GCA_036759045.1 Kapaibacterium sp. (SeqCode)
ACTTGCTTTCCCAAGATGGATTCTGGCATACGCCAGAATGACAAGTAAAGATGTCGTTGGTAACGAAGTGAGAAATCTCACAAGTCATTGCTACCACGAAACTTGAGATTCCTAACTTCGTTTCGGAATTACAAGAAATTATATTCTGGTTTTCAATGGAATATTACACTAAGGAATATACACAGACAAGGAATATTCTAGTTACAAATATATAATCTCTACGGAATAAATTTTAAAGAAAATCAAAATATTTCCATTTTATCATAAGAACCATACTTTTGAGTAATAAATTAGCCCTCTCAAGAGGGTAATACGTAAGGTAAGTTATTGCAATAATAAGGACATACTGCTGACCATTATTGGTTCTATCGCTAAGAATGGTTCTGCATATCTAACTCCAACTAATGTGCCGTAATGAATAGCACGGGATTCAAGTTCTTCGATAAATTCAGGACGTGAAAGTCTTGTAGTTGGCTCTGAAGAAACAGATTTTCCCGGAACGTAAACCTGAGAACTATATGCTTTTATTGCATTCATTTTTATTGAAAAAGTATCTGTTATATCAACACAAAAGTCTGGTCTCTTTTCAAAATGGTATGACTGCATAAAAGAATACATTTTCCGCGTTCTGTATGGTGTTTGCTCTTCACCTTGATAAAAGGTTTTCACTTTCGTTAAACCACTTTTAAATATTGAATTACGAACGAGATTATGTGCATTTTGATGGTCTGGATGTCGTTCAAATGCCGGATTCATTACAATAATCTTTGGCCTGTAATATCTAATTGCCTGGATTGTTTTTATTATGTTTTCTTCATTTATTTCAATATTTCCATCTGATATCTCTAAATTTCGTCTATCTACTATATTTAATATTCGTGCTGCCTCAGATGCTTCTTTCATCCTTATTTCAGCAGTTCCACGTGTACCAAGTTCACCTTTTGTCATATCAACAATAGCTACACTTCTACCTTCTTTTGTTAGTTTAGCAATTGTTCCTCCGCAAGCTAACTCAGCATCATCTGGATGAGCAACTATTACTAATACGTCTATGTCTCTCATTTCTACTTTATGGTTTATGGTTTATGGTTCATGGTTTATGGTTCATGGTTCATGGTTTATGGTTTATGGTTTATGGTTTATGGTTCATGGTTCATGGTTTATGGTTCATGGTTTATGGTTCATGGTTTATGGTTCATGGTTTATGGTTTATGGTTCATGGTTTATGGTTTATGGTTTATGGTTTTTAGAAAATTTTGTTTTGTAATGAAATATTCAGATTTAATTTATTACCATAAACCATTATCAATTAACAATTAACAATTATCTACATTCCCGTTAAGTTATGGATTTTTTCAATTCTAATCATATGCCTTCCACCTTGAAATTCTCCTTCAATAAACGCAGTAACTATTTGTTTTGCAAGTTCAATATCAATAAATCTAGCACCGAGAGCAAGTACATTTGCATTATTATGTTCACGTGAAAGTTGAGCTACTTCAGGGCTGTAGCATACTGCTGCACGAATTCTGGATACTTTATTAGCAGTAATACTAACTCCTATTCCAGTTCCACAAATAACAATACCATAATCAGCAATACCAGCCGCAACTGCTTCTGCAGCAGGAAATGCATAGTCCGGATAATCTACAGAATCAGTTGAATAGGCACCGAAATCTAAAATTTGATAATCCTGTGATTTCAGCCATTCTATTAATTTTTGTTTATATTCAAAGCCAGCGTGGTCTGAGCCAAATGATATTTTCATATTAGTTATTCACAATGTTGAATAAATTATTAACACATTTGTGTAAAATTAATTTTAATGTTAATAAGATGTATATAATTTATCAAAAATAATTCTTAAATATAATTTTCAACACTCTTTTTTTTAATTCAGATGTTATTAGCTTTTTATTAACATCTTTTTTTTAAATTTATTAATTATCTAATTTATTTATTCTTTTATTACTTATAGTAATATTTACAAAAGTTATCCACAAATTAACATTATTAATAATAAAAATAATAAATAAATTACTTTTTCTTTTTTCTTTTTATTAATTGTCTATCTTTTCTTTTGAAGTATTTCGCTTTATCAAAATCTTTTTTATCATCTCTTCTAAAAGCAGGTTTATCGTCTCTATTGAACTCTCTTTTATCATCTCTTCTAAAAGCAGGTTTATCGTCTCTATTGAACT
>DAIOVK010000245.1:2301-5393 GCA_036759045.1 Kapaibacterium sp. (SeqCode)
ATCTCTTCTAAAAGCAGGTTTATCGTCTCTATTGAACTTTCTTTTATCATCTCTTCTAAAAGCAGGTTTATCGTCTCTATTGAACTTTCTTTTATCATCTCTTTTGAATTCTCGATTATCGTCTTTGCTTGATTCACTATTTTCTTCAATAATAAAATTATCTTCATCATAATTTGAAGATTTATCTTTAGAAATTTTTCTAAGAACTTTTTCAAAGATGATAATAAATTCACCTTTAAATTTTAAATCTCGGAACTTTTCATATAATTCTTTAAAATTTCCATAATGATTTGTTTCAAAAGGAAGAGTTAGATTACAGCCTATATATGCTTTACGGTAAGGTATAATATCGGCAAATGCCTGAAGAACAGGCATAATTCTGTAAGGAGTTTCGAGAATTACAACAGTTTTTGTTTCTTTGGAAAGTGATTTGATTTGATTGATGCGAGAGTCGTTGATTCTGCTTAAAAAGCCGGCAAATAAAAACCTATCAACTGTGAAACCACTAAGAACAAGTCCAGCCATAATACTTGAGGCGCCAGGTATAGAATGAAGTTCAATATTATTTTGAATTGCCTGATTAACAAGTAAAATTCCGGGGTCAGCAAAAAGAGGAGTTCCACAATCAGAAGTTAGTGCAAGATGTTTTCCTTCTTTTAGTAATTTGATTAATTCAAAGGATTTTTCTGCTTCGTTGTGTTCGTTTAATATTTCAAGTGGTTTATTTATATTATAGTTATGTAAAAGACGTGCTCCAATTTTTTCTTCTTCACAAACAACAATATCACAACTTTGTAATACTTTTATTGCGCGTAGAGAAATATCATCTTTATTTCCAATCGGGGTAGAAACTATATATAGTTTTCCAAATTTTTTTGTTATATTGTTATTTTCCATTGTGTTATTTGAAAAAAAGAAAATGAAAAGTGAATTGTTTAAAAGAGTTGTTTTTGCAATAATTGGAATTCCAATTGCTTTATTCTTAATTATTTACGGCGAACTCCCTTTTTTATTTGCTATTATAATTATTTCCTCTGTTGCTCTTTATGAATTTTATTCATTAGCTAAATTAAAAAATGTAAATTCAAATTTCGCATTAGGTTTTTTATTTAATTTAATCTTTATTTTATTTATATATTTTTCTTTGAGTAATGCTAAAATTCTAATCAACTCTGGATTTATAATCTTAGTATTAATTCTTCTTCTAGTTTTATCCGCTTTTTCTTTGGAAATGTGGCGTAGAAAAGAAAATCGTTTATTAAATGTTTCTACGACTATAAGTGGTATTCTTTATGCCTGCTTTCCGTTTTATTCCCTAATACTTATTAGAGAATTTTACAAAATTACAGAATTTTTTATTAATAATAATATAAATTTACCATTATTTTTTATTAATCAACAAAATTTAGAAGAATTTTCAATATTTTCTGTAATTTTTGTTTTAATAACGATTTGGATTTGCGATAGTGCTGCATTTTTTATTGGAAAGAATTTAGGAAAACACAAGCTGTTTGAACGGGTTAGCCCAAAGAAAACATGGGAAGGTGCTGTTGCTGGTTTTATAGCTTCGATTTTGTCTTCATTTTTACTATTTTACTTTTTTGTTCCAAATTTTCCATACATCCATTCAATAATGCTTGGAGTTATCATTGGAATTTTTGGGCAGATTGGAGATTTAGCTGAATCGCTTATTAAAAGAGATGTTGGAGTGAAGGACAGCTCTAATTTAATTCCAGGACACGGCGGCGCTCTCGACAGATTTGACAGTATATTATTTGTATTTCCGTTGGTGTTTGTGTATTTTATTTTATTGTTGGTATGTTAATTTGTTGATTTCAGAACTCCTGATGCCTCGTAGTTTGATATTTCGCATGCTTGTCATTTCGAAACGAAGTGAGAAATCTCGCAAGTCATTGCTAAAATGAGAATTAGATGTCCTACATCTCGAAGATGTAGGACATCTTCTTATTTCAAATTGTCAGTTGACCGTCCTCACCCGTTTTTTATAATCATCTATCAATTTTCTTTATTTTTAATAAATTTTCCATTGCATTCGGCACATGGTTTAATTCCTGTTGTAGCTCAGTACATGGGAAATCCGAGCAATCTATGCAGGAATATATTTCTTTTTCGTTGCAGCATTTACGCATTTTGCATAAATTCGAGCAAAAGAATGAATGACGGGCGTCTTCTCTGCAACCATCGCAAATTATGAACTCTGCTTTTACTTCTGTATGATAAAGTTCGGATAATTTCTTTGCTACCCTTTCCAATTCCTCATATTTTTCTGATTGAGTTGCAAGGTAGCTTTCACACTCTAAACATTCTATACCACAATATGATATCATAATTTTTCCTTATTTTTTTGTTATACATAATTGATTTTTAAATCAGAATTGCAGCCCGATATAAACCTGACTGCAAAAAAAATTAGAACTCTATATTAGTAGAATATTATTTCGCAGTAAATCAAATAACTAATAACCTTCAGCCGATAGCTGGCAGCTGAAAACCGATAGCACTCACTTAATTTTTCAATTTTATTTCTACTAATTTCTTTATATCTGAAATGACTGATTCATCTTTAACATCAATGCGAATTCCCCTTCCTTCTGCATATTTTCTTGCAGATTGGAGTTCGCTTTTTATTACATCAGAAATATCGCTTTCCATTATTTCATACGTTGCTTTGTCCCCAAAAACAAAGGCAGCTTTAAAATAGTTTTCTCTTGGTAATAAATAAATTATAGCTCTTTTTTTATCCTTTATGCGAAAACTCCACCCGTACTTTTTACCCGGGAAATTCCAATCAGGTACTCCATTCGGGTATTTATTTAAAACAAAATCATAGATTTGCTTCCATAAATCATAAGCAGAACCAAGATTTCGAGCTAATTCAACTTCGCTGGGAATAACTTCCTTTTCTAAAAAAATGCTTATATCTTCCATAATTATATTATTTATTTGTAACTACTCAGTTGGTGTGAAATAGTTATAATTTATTGCTAATAAACACTTTATACAGATATTAGAATATTTATTAAACTCTAACTCTCCCAATTTTACGTAATTGAAAGATTTATTTAGTAAAA
>DAIOVK010000246.1:0-5391 GCA_036759045.1 Kapaibacterium sp. (SeqCode)
AAACTATGAAAATAATAAAATTAATTTTACCTGTAATAATCTTGCTGCTGCTGACTGTTTTTAGTTCATTAGCAGAAAACAAGATGTTGCGCTTTGAATCAACAGGTAGGGTCGAATTCCCTGATTCACCAAGTTTAGATTTGAACACAACAGAATTTACAGTGGAAGCTTGGGTCTATATCGAATCCTACTATAATGATTATAAGTGCATTATTGGGAAAATCGGCTGGACTAATACTGACTGGAGCTATAATTTCCATTTAGCAGAAAACGGAAGTATTCATTTGAATATGAGGAATACTAATGGAACTCAGTTCCCTATTAATAGCAATACTGTCGTCCCATTAAATGAATGGCATCATATAGCTGGAGTTTACAATGGCTACGATATGCGCGTATATTTAGACGGTCAGTTGGTTTGCACTCCGGTCGCAGCTTCAGGAGGTATAAGGCAAAATAATCATCCAGTTCGTATGGGCGCTTGGACTTCCAGCGATGCTAATTATTTTGTAGGCAAAATGGACGAAGTTCGCGTTTGGAATTATGCCAGAACTCAAGGTGAACTGCAAAACTATATGTATTCAAATTTGAATCCAAACGAAACAGGACTCGCAGCTTACTGGAATTTCGATATTGGCGAAAGTCCTAATGTAATGGATATGACGGCAAATGGCAACAACGGAACTATGTCGGGACCTTGCTATTATGAAAATTACAGCGTTCCTATGATTCCGCCTTTCTCGCCTGTTGCTTCTACCGGACTTCCTTATACTATTGTTGTTCAAACAGCGGAAATCAACGGAGGAAGCATTTTAAACGGCTCACAAATTGCCGTCTATGATGATACTTTGTGCGTTGGCTCCGCTATTTTTGTAAATAACAACGTTGTTCTTACTGCATGGGAAAAAGACACATCTTTGGAATTACCGGGATTTACTGCCGGCAATCCAATGACTTTTAAATTAAGAACGATATGGCATTCAGAAGTAGTTGAATTTGATATGGATTCTGAATTTATTCAGGGAAATGGGAGCTTTGGCTCCCAGCCCTTTACTGTTGTTCAGCTAACACAAACTACTGACCTTATACCCAATATTGAACTCGAACAGCAAAGCATTTATTGCGGAAATGTGCCAGTTGGCAATAATTCTATTAATTATCTGAGAATTACTAATACTGGAACAACAAATCTTTATTTACGTAATTTGCTAACCAACAACAATGTATTCAAATTAAACAAAAATAACCTGCTAATACCGGCTGGCCAAACTGATTCTATCGGAATAACTTTTCAGCCGACTCAAACAGGTGAGCAATTTGCAAATTTGACTTTTTCCTGCGATGACCCGGATGTCCAAAGTATTATTGTTCCTTTAACAGCTTTTGGAACTGCCTCGCTTGTTGCTTTACCAAAACTAAGTGCAACAAATTTGAATTTAGGCGGCACTTCGGTTGGAATACCAGTAACAGCATCAGTTGATTTGACGAATCTTGGGCTAACAGATTTAATTGTTAATTCAATTACTAATGGCAGCTCATATTTTTCAGTTTTATCTCCACAAGCATTTACTCTCGGTTATGAGCAATCTCAGGAAATTCTTATTCAGTTTAATCCTACGATAGCTGGCTATTTCGATACTGAAATAAGTATTAATTCAAATGTAGGAAATATTATTTTAACAGCAGTTGGAGTAGCAAGTAGCGGAAATTTCACCTCCGTCGCTCCGACCGGGCTTCCATACAGCATTTTGGTAGATTCAGCAAAATTTCAGAATACGAAATTGAGTATTGGTGATGAAATTGCTGTATTTGATGATACTCTTTGCGTTGGCGTTGGAACTGTGTTTAGCAATGACTTATGCCTAAAAACAGCAGGAAATGGCTATATACAGGTTCCTACCGTTAATCTTCCGTCATCATTTACTCTTGAAGTAAGTGCAAAATTTCCACTTCCTTCCACAAGTGGTGGATATCGCACTTTATATCAGTATGCAGGCAATCAACATCATATTTTAATTCATTCAAATGGCTCTCTTGGGCTTTATAATAATGGATTTTACAGCTCCGGATTTAACGTAAATACTCTTACTGCCGGCTGGCATCACATTGCAGTTACATCAAACGGCAGCAGAACAAAGTTTTATATTGATGGCGATTTGGTTGGAACAATTCCAAACGTTCAGGGAAATCCAGTGAATTATATTGGAAATTGTCCAAGTTGCAATCAGCATACCGGAATAACTGATGAATACCGCGTATGGAATTATGAACGAAGTTCTGAACAACTTAAAGCAAATATGCACAGGTCATTGACAGGCAATGAAACTGGTTTGCTTGCTTACTGGAACTTCAATAATGAAACTGCTGAGGATTTAACAGCAAATAATTATGATGGAACACTCTTTAATACTTCAAAGCTAATGTTCGGTGGTCCTATTTGTTTTGAAAATCCATTGCCAATAACAGTTTGGGAAAAAGATGTTGAAAATGAATATCCCGGCTTTACAAACGGGAATCAAATATCGTACAAATTCTATGCTAATATTTATGATGTTAACTTAGAATTAATTCCGGTTCCAACCTATTCAGTCGGAAACGGCAATTTCGGTAACGGGCTTTTTTCAAAATTATCCCTTAATGACGATATTTTATTTGCTCCGAAAATTAGCACTGACACAAATTCCAGGTTTATTGGTCAAGCAATGCTTAATTCTACTTTGCTTGATACAATTGAAGTATTTAACGAAGGAAATGCGCCACTCAGTTTGTATATAGTAAGCGATAATTCAGAGTTTAGCTTTTTGCAAAATAGCTATTTGATTGAAGGAAATTCTTCTGTGCAAATTCCAATTCGATTTATACCAACAAATACTGCAATAAGGCAAACTAGAATCACGATTTCTTCTAATTCAGAAGAAAATGGAACTATATCCTATACTCTTTGGGGTTTGGGAATACCGATTTATATTCCGGAATTGGCTGCATATCCAAATATCCTTAATTTCTCCGGAGTTGCAATCAATACAGTAAAGTCTGAATCAATTACTTTGATTAACCAATCGACAGAAATTTTAACTATTTCCAGTTTAACATTGGATAATACGGTATTTACTCTTGACGCTCAAGCACCAGTAGTTCTCGCGCCTGGCGATATGCAGGTATTGAATATCAGTTTTGCTCCACTCCTGAAAAAGGGATACAGCGGAGTTTTATCAATAGTTTATAATGGCTTTACCAATAAAATCCCACTAACAGGCCAAGGAGCATCAGGACATTTCACCTCTGTTCCTGAAACCGGGCTTTCATATTCAATAATTGTCGATTCTGTCAGTATACAGGGATTTAATCTTAATTTGGGCGACGAAATTGCTGCTTATGATGATACTTTATGTGTTGGAGTTGCCCGTGTAACTGCGTCAGGCAATTCAGTTTATTTAGATGGAAATAGTAGTTATATCCAGTCCGCAACAGACATACCAGAAAATGGATTTACAATTTCATTTTTCTTTAAAACAACGAATCAGAACTGTGGCTTATTTTCTGCAGGAACAGCGATTAATTCAACTCGCGACAGACAGATTTGGTTAAGCAACGGTTTGATTTACTGCCGTTTGGCAAGCTGGGAAAATATCAATACAGCCGGTTTGAATTATGCCGATGGCGCGTGGCATCAGGTCGTTTATGTTGCTGGTGGAGGCGAAGGAAGCCAAAAGCTATACGTTGATGGCGTGCTGAAAGCTGTCGGCGTGAAAGCAGTTTCTGCTTTTACCGAACAGAACAATTTTGCTATTGGTTACTCAAATCAAGCTACTAATCCTTTCTTTACCGGTTGGATTGATGAAGTAAGAATAAAAAACTATGCTATGAGTGCAGCTCAAATCAAAAATGAGCTAAATTTAAATATTTCGCCTCAAAGCCAAGGACTTATTTCTTATTTCAACTTTGATGATTCAGAAATAATTGATATATCTGGAAATCAAGGTGAAATAACAATTTTTGGCAATCCGATTCTTCCAAACGACGGACCTATTGCAAGAAATACTATTCTAACAGCATGGCAGAAAGATGATGATTTGCTTTTGCCCGGTTTTACCCCCGGACATAACATTACTTACAAAGTTTGGACTAAAATATACAGAACAGACGTTGAAACTTTTGGTAATCCAGTTTACAAAATAGGCAACGGCACTTTTGGGAATGGCACTTTTTCGGTAGTAAATCTGTTTGCTAATCCGAATATTGAGCCACCATACAATCCCAACGCAATAAACAAATGGAAATATATTAATGTTGCTGCTTCCGGACTTGGAAGAGCTTTGAGAATTGATACAGACAACGGACAAATCGTTGGCGTTTATCAGACTAATCAGTCTGGCAATGGCAATCCGTCAAGAACAACAGTTGACTTTGACGCTTCTGTTTGGGTAGGCAACCGAAATGAAAGTTCAGTATGCAAAATCGGACTTATTATTGGTGGAACAAGGTGCGATGCCGATAGCACTCCAAATCCCAATGGTGATTACTTATTGCCGCCTTTTGATTATCCGGCTAATGCAATTGAAAAATACGACAGAAATGGCGATGGATTAATCAAAACATCTATGGGACTTAAAGATGGCAATTTCCACGTTCTTCCGTGGACTGCCGGCGTGCCGGATGATGAGCTAATTTCTTACTATGGCGGCTTAAATCAATATTGCTCTTCTATGAATTATATGCGTCATATTTCAGTTGACAAGGATAATAACATCTGGGCAGGCGCTCATGCCAGCGCTCTTGGTTTTGTTAAACTTAACGGCGAAACAGGTGAAGTTATGGAGGTAAACTGCAATGGATGCGGTGGCTACGGCGGTCTAATTGATAAAAACAACGTTCTTTGGTCATCTTCCCGTTCTCCATGGGGACTTTTAAGACGTGATTTGAATACAAACACAGAAACCTGTCTTTCAGCTTATGGCTCTTATGGACTAACAGTTGATTTAACAGGAAATATCTGGAACGCAAACTGGGAACAGGGCTACGTGAGAAAATTCTCTTCAACTGGTACTTTACTTGAGAATTTCAATATAGGCAGAGCCGCACGCGGTCTTGCTTATAATCCTTCAGATAATAATGTTTGGGTAGCTAACACTTATCAAAATACTGTTTGCAGAATGGATACTCTTGGAAATGTCATTAAATATGTTCCAGTAGGAGCTGGTCCTACCGGCGTTGCTGTCGATTATAACGGAAAAGTTTGGATTACAAATTTAGACGGCGATAACGTAATGAGAGTTGACCCAAACTTAGATAATGGGACAGTTGATTTGAGTGTTTATCTCGGTGCAGGTGCTTATCCTTATAATTACAGTGATATGACTGGCACAACACTCCGTTCTATTCTTTATCCAC
>DAIOVK010000247.1:0-5371 GCA_036759045.1 Kapaibacterium sp. (SeqCode)
ATTAATTGTTAATTATTAATTGTTAATTATTAATTGACAGTTTGTCTTGTCATTTTGACGAATATCAGAATCCATCTTTTAAAATCGTGAAACAAGTTATGATATCAGCAATCTGATAGTATGACATGAAAATTATTAATACAAGAGGAATGGATAACCATAAACCATAAAATATAAACCATAAACGAGAAAATATAAACCATAAAATATAAACCATAAACGAGAAAACTATGAAATTAATGACTTTAGTAATAATAATATTGTTTTTGTTTTTCTTCCAATTATTTTCAGAAAATCAGGTAAAAGAAAATAAAATAAATCAGAATTATAAACAAATATCAGAAAAAATCTTCAAGGAAGCAATACTTGATACAATTTACTGGGATAGATTATCTTATATCTGTGATGTCTTCGGACCGCGTTTGAGTGGCTCAAAGAATTTGGAGAATGCAATTGAATGGATATATAAGGAAATGCAAAAAGACGGCTTTGAAAATGTATGTAAAGACAGCGTAATGGTGCCTCATTGGGAGCGAGGAACTGAATATTGCAAACTACTCTATCCGTTTGAAAGGAAAATGAATTTCATTGCTTTAGGCGGAAGTATTGCTACTCCCAAAGATGTGATTACAGCGGAGGTAATTGTTGTAAATAACTTTGAAGAAGTTGAGAAAAATAAAGCTAAAATTAAAGGAAAAATATTAGTTTATGATTATGAATATCAGAATTACGGTCAGGCAGTTCAATACCGTTTTAGTGGAGCAATAAATGCAGCCCGTGCAGGAGCAGTTGCCTCACTTGTACGCTCCGTAACTCCTCAGGGTTTACAAAAAGTCCACGCTGGAATGATGGTTTATGACGACACAGTCCCCAAAATACCTCATTGTGCCATAAGTCCGGAAGATGCTGCTCTTCTTCATCGTTTGCAAAACAGAGGCATAACCCCAAAAATTACTATATATAGCGAAGCAACAACATATCCGGACGCACTTTCTTATAACGTTATGGGGGAAATTAAAGGAAGTGAAAATCCAGATGAAATAATAGTTTTTGGTGGACATACTGATTGCTGGGATTTGGGAACAGGCGCCCACGATGATGCAGGTGGCTGTCTTTCTGCCTGGGCTGCCTTACATTATATTAAAAAACTTGGATTGAAACCTAAACGAACTTTAAGATGTGTTCATTGGGTAAATGAAGAAAATGGCAATCGGGGTGGTCGCGCTTATGCAGTTAAGCACAAAGACGAAAACCACATCTTTGCTTTAGAATTTGATTCCGGAGTATTTTCTCCTTCAAGAATAGGAGTAAATGCACACGACAGCGTTTTTGACAAATGCAAACTATTGGAAAAATATTTACAAAATATTGATAGTGTAAAAATAGAAAAAGGCGGAGGCGGAGTTGATATCGGACCTTTAATGAGAACAGGGGTCTCCGGCGCTGGATTAAATACTAATGACGATGAAAAATATTTTTGGTATCATCACTCTGACGCCGACACTTTTGAGCATATAAAGAAACAGGATTTCTTGAAATGCGCAGCAACTATTGCAATTTTTGTATATTTATTATCAGAATCATATTAAAAAAAAATGGAATTAAACTGTAATTTATACAAGGCGCTTTATTCAAACTCTCCTTTGCCAATCTACATTTGGAAAGAAGAAGAAGGTTCTTACATCCTTTACGACTTAAACGAAGCAGCTTTAAGTTTTTCAAAAGTAGCTAAAGATAAAGTAGTTGGACTAAAAGCAGAAAACTCTTTGGAGCATTTCCCGGAATTACTCGAAAGTTTTTGGGATTGCGCCAATAATAAACGTATTAATGATAAGTTCTACGAATTTGAAAGTTTTTATGGTAAAGAAAAAAAACAGTCACACATTCGTTTTGAATTTGTTGAACCGGATTTAGTTGTTGAGCATATAATTGATGTTTCCGAACAAAAAGCAGCAGAAATGCAGGCAGAAAAATTCGAACATCAGTATCATTTGATTTCTGAAAAAGTTAATGATATTGTATTTCGTATATCTTTATATCCTGAAAGAGTTTTTGATTATATAAGTCCATCTGTTGAAAAAATTACTGGTTATTCTGCCAAGGAATTGTATGAAAATTACAATCTAATAGAAACTCTAATTAATCCTGATGACAAGGAATTAATTGATAATATAAAAAACACTCCTGATTTACTTAATAATACTCCTTTTGAATTAAGATGGATAAGAAGAGATGGGAGAATTATTTGGATTGAGCAAAGGCAGACCTTGATTTATGACAATAATAATAATCCAATAGCTGTTGAAGGAATTGCCCGCGATATTTCATTCAGAAAAGAAACTGAAGAAAAACTGCACGAAAACGAAGAGCTATTGCGTATAATATTTGATAGTTCGTCTTTTGGATTTGTAATAGGCAATACAAACGGGGAACTTATTTATGTAAACGATGCTTTTTTAAAATTCGGAGATTACAAAAAAGAAGAGGTTATTAATAAAGATTTTCATTTGTTTTCGCACCCTGACGATGTTTTAGAAGAATTAAAGTTGATTGAAAAAGTTCTTTCAAATGAAATTAACGAATATAAAATAAACAAAAGATATTTGAAAAAAAACGGTGAATATATTTGGGTTAATTCAAATACAAATGCTTACAAAAAAAATCCAAATAAAGTTGAATATCTCATTGGTATAGTAGAAAACATTAACGATAAGTTTATCGCAGAATTACGACTGAAAGAAAACGAAGAGATGTTCCGGAGGATTGTAGAAAATGCTCATGAAGGCATCTGGCAAATTGATAATTTTGGAACTTCTGTTTATGTAAATAGTAAAATGTCAGAAATTCTGGGATATTCTATAGAAGAAATTCTCGGAAAAAAATTATTCGATTTTATGGATGAAGAAGGAATAAAAGCAGCAATATCTAATCTTGAAAGAACAAAAAAAGGAACATCAGAAGTATTGGAATTTGTCTTTTATTCTAAATCAGGAAAGAAAGTGGTTACATCTCTTTCTTCTTCTCCTATTATCAATAACAATGGCGATTATCTTGGTGCTATAGCTCTAATTTCAGACATTACAGAACGAAAAACCACAGAAAATGAATTAGAGAATTACTCATTTCGTTTATTGATGGCTCAGCAAACTGGTAAATTCGGCATCTGGGAATATGATATGCATACAAAAGAACTTATTTGGGATAACGAAATGTTCGAGCTATATGGAATGAAATTAAATTTTTCTGATACCAACGATGCTAAATGGTATAATTCACTTCACCCATTAGATAAAACAAAAGCCAACCAGGCATTTGTTGAATCAGTTAAAAATAATACTCCATTTGAATATGAATTTAGGATAATTACTCCAAACGGAGAAGTAAAATATATTAAAGCGACAGCAAATTGCTACGAAAATCCTGTGAATAAGCACAAAGTATTTATTGGTATCAATTATAATATTACAGACTTAAAACTAAGGGAAAAAGAAATAGAAAAATTTAAAGTGCTATTCGAAGCAGCATTCGAGCAAAATCCAGCTCCAATGGTTCTTGCTGAATACCCAAGCAGAAAAATTATTCTAATCAACTCACAGTGTATTAAGTTTTTTGAGTTGGAGGATTCTTTCGATTCAATTATTATTAATGACCTTTTAAATTTTAGTAAAAGCTGGACTGGTTACGATAATAAAAATAAAATAATACCAGATATTAATAAGCCATTAGCTCTTGCTGCCCAAGGTATTGCGACCATCAATAAAGAAATAAAAGTAATAACAAAATCGAACAAAGAAAGATGGTGCCTTGCGAGTGGAGTTCCAATTTTTAATAAAAATGGTGAATTAATAGCTGGTATCGCAATTTTCCCTGATATTACCAAATTAAAGGAATTAGAGCAAAAATTAAGTAATGCAACACAGGAAGCAATCATAGCAAATAAAGCCAAATCTGAATTTCTAGCCAATATGAGCCATGAAATCAGAACTCCAATGAACGTAGTCCTCGGTTTTGCTGAACTTCTAAGGCAGTATGTAAATGATAATAAAGGATTTGAATATATTAATGGAATTATATCCAGTGGAAAAACTTTAATCAATATTATTAACGATATTCTTGATTTATCTAAAATTGAAGCCGGAAAACTTGTTCTTCAATACGAGCCAATAAGTATTGACAAAGTATGCATGGAGCTTGAAGACTTATTCTCAATCAAAGCAAAAGGAAAAAAGCTCAATTTAGAATTCGTCATTGATGATGATATTCCAAAATTCTTAGTTTTAGATGAGATAAGGTTACGTCAAATTCTTTTTAATCTTATTGGTAACGGTATAAAATTTACAAATGAAGGGACTGTTAGTATTTCAATATACAAAAGAGAAACATCGGCTCTTGATAAAATTGATTTATTTATTGAAGTATCCGATACCGGAATAGGAATTCCAGAGGACCAATTCAAAAATATATTCCTTTCATTTAGCCAAAAGGATGCCAAAAATACACGTATTTACGGGGGAACGGGACTTGGCTTAACTATAACAAAAAGATTAGTAGAGATGATGGAAGGCACTATTTCTGTAAAAAGCAAGATTGCAGTCGGCTCTACTTTTACTGTTTGCTTGCCAAATGTTCAGGTAGCCAAAATTCATTTCAATTTTATTGAAAATAATATTAGAAATTATGATGAAAACTTCGATTTCAAAGGTAGTAAAATTCTAATTGCCGAAGATATTCAATCTAATATAGAAATTATAAAAGGATATTTAAATAATAATAATATAAAAATAATTGAAGCAAAAAATGGCTTAATTGCTCTTGAATTAGCAAAGTCGGAGCTTCCAGACCTAATTCTTATGGATATTCAAATGCCAGTTATGGACGGATATGAATCTGCAGAAAAAATAAAGAAAATAAATGAATTGAAAAATGTTCCTGTTATTGCTCTTACTGCATCTGTAAAACTTGATGATGCAAACAAAATTAAATTATATTTTAATGAATATCTTAGGAAACCGGTTAGCAAATCTGACCTGATTAGTACATTACAAAAGTATTTACCAAGAAAAACCCTATACGAAGAACAAAAAATAGAAATTGAAAGCAATCAATTGCAAAGTCAGTTCCAAAAAGACAGTATATCAGAAGCTTTGATTTTGAAATTAAGAAATGAAATCTTTCCATTATGGAATAAAATTAATGCGCTAAATGATATTAATGATATTAACGATTTTTCAGTTTCTATTATTAATTTGGGAAATGAATTTAATTTTCAGCCACTTGTTGAATATGGTGAAAAATTAAAAGAATACACTACTAATTTCGAATTAGACAGCGTATATTCGTATTTTAGCAGTTTTATTCAAATATTCAATAT
>DAIOVK010000248.1:0-5344 GCA_036759045.1 Kapaibacterium sp. (SeqCode)
TGGAAGAAGACGGCAGTACAACGTGAGCCATTCCAATAATTGGAGTAGGTGGACAAAACAAGGCAAGACCAACGCAGGAACCGAGAGCAAATATTTTTAGGATTCTACCTTGCTCGTCAGTTACATCGAAAGCACCCATTCCCAAAATATTTTGATTTGTCCTTGCTTTTCTATCCAATTCATTTGAAGGAAGAGATTTGGGTTGCGAAAGTTTTTTTAGATGGCTTACGTCTTGAGTAGCTGCAATTCTTATTTTTGTCCAAAGTTGAATAAATAAGGAAGGTAAAGCCCTTGCTCCGCCAGATGGCTTTGGCAGGAAGTCAACTGCACCAAGTTCAAATGCTTCCTGTGTTATACGGGAATCCTTTTGAGTTAATGCACTAAGCACGATTGTAGGAATAGGGCTAATAGGCATTAGTTTATGAAGAAACTGAATGCCGTTCATTCGGGGCATCTCCATATCTAAGACTATTACATCGGGCTGCAGACGTGGAATTTGATTTAATGCTAACTGTCCGTCTGTAGCTGTTCCTACTACTTCAATTCCAGGGTCCCGCGAAAGACCTTTTACTAATATGTCTAATACTAATGCCTGGTCATCTACTATTAATACTTTTATCTTCCTTTTTTCCATAATTTTATCTATTTTTACTTTACACTATTCTCAATATATAATTTTTTATTAATTTTATCAAATTTATTTTTACAAAAATATTTTTTTTTATGCTAAATAAGGAAAACGCCGAATATTATTATAGTTCGATTCAAAATTTTATTAGTTTGAACGAATATAACTCTGGTAATATTATTAAAATTAACTCAATCCTTAAAGAAATTCTTTTGCTCATCACTCAAGATGAATTGCAGATTTTTCCTTCAAATTTTGCCCGTATTGTCTTTATTTGCGATAAATATAAGATTAATAACAAACTTGCCACAATGATTAGGCAAGCATTTTATACGTCTAAAAACCTAAAAAAACAAGAACACGACAAATTACAAAACATAGCTTTCCTTAACATAAAAGCCATTGTTAATATCTGCTATTTCTTCACAAAACTTGAGCCAAGTATTGAAATAAAAAATATTTGTAAAAAATTCGATGATTCTTCTTCTCTTTTTGCAATTAAAGAAAAGAAAGTTGTTGATGTTTTAAATGCTTCTATTATAAGGAAAATTTGCTCAGAAAAAGCTTTCGGCTTTGATTTGATTTCTGAAGAAATTGGTAGCTTTAAGCTATTTTTAATTGAGAGATTTAATTATTTATGGAAAATAACGGATAGAAGAAATATTTTAAATTTAATCAGAATAAAAAAAGCAAGTAATAGCCAAACAATATATTTTGCTGATTCGGGCAGCATAATAGTATTAGAGCCGGATTTACTTCTTGATATAACAGAAATTGCTGAGTCCGTCAACACAAACTTTTCCTTCCAGATTACATTTTTTACGAATTTATTAAGGAAAAAAGAACTAACAAGGGAAATGCTTGTAGGAAGCATTATCAATTCGCTTTTTGACGAATTGCTTTTAAATAGAAATATTGATTTTGAAACTGCTTACGAAAACGCATTAAAAACTAAACCGCTTGTTTTCTTTGCTGTTACGCTCCAAAACAAGAATAATTCCAATTATCTGAAAGAAAAGGCATTCAGCCAGTTCTCTATTTTAAAAAAACAAATTGAAAAATTAAATTTAGAAAAATTCTATATTGAGCCGAGTTTCCTTTCGCCAATATACGGCTTGCAGGGACGCTTGGACTTGCTTATTGAAAACACTGAAGATTCAAGCAGAAAAGACGTGGTTGAATTAAAGTCCGGGAAGCCACCTCAAAAGGAAATTTTCTATAAAACAAAAGACGGAAAAACTATTTCTGCCGGCTGCTGGAGTAATCACATCGCCCAGGCAACCGGCTATAACCTCCTTTTAGATTCAATTGACGAAAAACGCAGCGGTTCATCTCTAATCCTCTATTCTTCTGACACCGAAAGCCCGCTCAGAAATGTTCCAAATCATTTTTCTTTAAAGCAAAATCTTTTGGAAATTAGAAATAATTTAATTTATTATTATAGTATTCTCGAACAATATATATTATTGTTTTTTGACAGAGATTTTATAAGAACAGATACACTTTCAAAATTCACAAAAGAAGCATATTTCCAGATTTTTAGAAGTTTTGAAAAATCTGATGAAATTTTGAAAGAATATTTACAGTATTTTACCTCATTTATTGCAAAAGAAATAAAAGCAGAAAAACTTGGGACGAACGGAACAAATGCAAACAACCACTCATCACTTTGGCGAAGCTCAATTGAAGAAAAGCGACTTAACTATAATGTTCTTTCAAATCTGAAACTAAACAGAGATTTATCAAATTTGGAGCTGCTCCACTTGACTTTTGAGATTGATGAAATAGAGGGCAATAATTCTATTTTCCGCAAAGGTGATATGACTGTGCTATACAAAGATTCAAGATTGGAAGAGGCGAACCCAAGCAAGCAGCAGCTTTTTAAATCATCTGTCAGGAATATTGACAATTTTCTGGTTACAATTAGTTTACGAAATAAAAATATTCCAGCCGATTATTTCGGTAGCGATGATATTTTTATTTTAGAAAGCGATTATAATGAATCTACATCAAAATCTCTCTACTCATCTGTCTTTGAACTATTTCGAACTAATACTGAAAAGCAAAATTTACTTCTTGGGAAAAGTGAGCCAAAGTTTGATTTAATCCAAACTGATTTATTCTCAAATTTAAATGAAAATCAAAGGAATATAATTGCAAAAGCAATAGCAGCAAAGGATTACTATTTAATACAGGGACCGCCAGGAACTGGGAAAACCTCAGTTATTTTAAGAAATATTGTCGATTATTTATTTAATAATTCAGAAGATACTATACTTTTACTGGCTTATACGAACAGAGCAGTTGATGAAATCTGCACCCACCTTAAAAGAATTGACGAAAATTTTCCGTTTTTACGACTTGGTTATAAAGACAATTCCAGCCACATTGACAGAAGTATTTCATTTATTGCAGAAACATTGGATTTGCGTGAGCTATACTTATTAATCAAAAATACACGGGTATTTGTTTCCACAATTTCGTCAGCACTTTCGAACAGCGAAATTTTCCAAGTAAAGAAATTCAATATAGCAATCATTGACGAGGCATCTCAGATTTTGGAACCACACATAATTGGTTTGCTCTGTAACGTAGAGCGGTTCATTATGATTGGCGATGAAAAGCAGTTACCAGCCGTAGTTCTGCAAAATCGTAATAACTGCTCAGTTGTATCGCCTCTCTTAAATGAGATTTCACTTCTTAATCTTGCCGATTCACTTTTCGAGCGACTTTTAAGATGTGCAAAATTGAATAACTGGGACTGCGTAGATTTAATTAATCACCAAGCGAGAATGCACAAAGATATTCAAGAACTTGCCAATCATTTATTTTACGCTAACCAGATGAAACTTTGGGAAGAAGATTCAACTCAAACAGAAGAGCATAATTTCTTTTCAAAAAATGCAGAAAATCTTTTAGAACGCAGTTTAGCAAAATCACGATTAATTTTCATAAATACACAAACAGAGGACATTTTAAAAATCAATAATCTGGAAGCTGAGCTAACTATTGAAATAATAAAACTTATAAGAACGAAACTTGGAACAGCTTTTAAGGAAAAAAGTATAGGTGTTATTTGTATGTTTCGCGCTCAGGTTGCAAATATTATAAAAATGCTTCCGGACGATTTGAAAGAAAGCATTTTGATTGACACAGTTGAAAGATTTCAGGGTAGCGAAAGAGATTTTATTATCATTTCAAGTGCAGTAAATAATTCCCATTATATTCAGTTTGTTCAGTCAGTCGTTAATATTGATGGAATCAAAGTGGACAGGAAACTCAATGTTGCAATTACCCGAGCAAGGAAGCAACTAATTTTCCTTGGAAATGAAGAGGTTTTAAGTAAAAGTGAGATTTACAGGAATATGATTGATTTTATAAAGGGAAAAGATGGATTTGTGGAAACAAGTGAACTTTAGTATTAGAACTATTCATATATTTTCCAGTCATACTATCAGCAAGCTGATAGCATGACTTTTCTCTTTCTTAAAGCTTCACGCAGTTTTGTGAAAGTTGAGTTATCAATTAACAATTATTATTTTTCCAATTCCAATATAAGCGGACAATGGTCTGAACCTTGAATTTCCGGAAGAAGATAGCAATTTTTCACATTATTTTTTAAATTTTCAGAAATAAAGAAATAATCAATACGCCAGCCGACATTATTCTCTCTTGCACGTCCCCTCTGGCTCCACCATGTGTAATTTCCACCATCAGAATTAAAAAGCCGAAAAGCATCTAAAAATCCTTTTTCCACAAGGATATCTAACTTCTCACGCTCAATCGGAATGAAACCAGATGTACCAACATTTTCGTTAGGCCTTGCGAGGTCTATTTCTTTGTGGGCAGTATTATAATCGCCAGTAATAATAATATTCTTTTGAGTTTCCTTTAATTTCTCTACATATTCAAAAATTGCATCATAAAACTCAAGTTTATAATCTAAGCGTTCATTATCAGCATATCCTTTTGGGAAATAGATGTTTAGTAGAGAGAAATTATCATAATCCACCTGTAAAAAACGCCCTTCAATGTCGAAACGTTCAATACCGATACTGTCAATTACCTGTTTCGGTTTTTCCTTTGTGAAAATAGCTACACCGCTATAGCCCTTTTTTGCCTTGCTTGAATTATAAAAAGATAAATATCCTTCTGGCTGACGTAAATCTTCGTTTATTTGCGTTAAATCAGCTTTAATTTCCTGCATACAAACAATGTCCGGTTCCTCGTTTTCAATAAAAGAAAAAAGTTTATTTTCTTTGCTAATTGTATCATATTTCTTGCTTGGATTTTGCCCAACAATAGAGCGGTATCCATTAATATTCCAGCATAATATTTTAGTGTTTTTCATTTTATTCAATTATTTATTTCAACATAATGAAAAATACAAAGTTTTGCTTACATTTACAAATTTATTTTAGCTGTCGGCTGTCGGCTGTCAGCTATCGGCTGTGGGTTATTGGTCGTTAGTAAATAGTCATTAGTATTCTTACAAATGACCAATAACTAATGACCATTAAAAACTATAATAATATGGATTCTGACATCCTTCAGATTGACGTGTTTATTGATTTCATCTCCATTTAAATAAAGGTCTTCTTTTATCGTGGGGATTTCCAATGACATCTTTACCTTTACTCTATAAAACCTACCGAAGGTTTCTCAATCTTCGGAAGGTTATTCGTTAAAATTGAGATTCTTCGCTGTTCTCCTAAT
>DAIOVK010000249.1:0-5343 GCA_036759045.1 Kapaibacterium sp. (SeqCode)
ATTTCAGTTCCGGATTGCAAATGAAAAGCATTTCTTGTTGAGTTTGTATTAACTCTTATATTTTTAATTGAATTTTCTTGAAAGCGAGATGAAGTCCTTAACAATAAATCACTACCAACAATATATGATTCGCCGGATTTTCCAAGACCGTTATTTTTATTAGCATCATACATTATATTATTTATATTGCTTGGAATAATCTCAAACACTATAAATCCTAATAACTTATTTTCTTCAATAGAAAATACTGGAGAGCCAATATAAAATGAAATAGTGCCATCTTTTCTTATTTTAAAATCTTGAATAATAGTTTTTTTTGTTTTAACAATTCTCTCAATTAAACTATCTAAATAATTGTTTTTTAAATTGTTATTATTATTTATGAATTGATTTTTAATTTTAGAATTTGATTCTATTGATAGCATTTCTAAATTCGATTTTATCAAAAATATCTTACTATAATATTTACCTAAAGATAAAAATTTATGCAAAAATTCTAACTCAATATTTGAATTGACATTAGTATTGAATACGTTTTGCAAACTGTTAGTATTAATAATAATTTGAATTTCATTAATTCTATCATCAAAAAAACGTTCAATATGCTTTGCTTTTTCTACCCTTACTGATGTCAATTGGTTGTAAGTTCTTTCTAATATGGATTTTTGAGCAATATAGTAAGAATAAATTCCAACAGCAATTATTGATACAATGTATAGAATTAGAAAATAAACAAAATGCTTCTGTGTTATTGAAATTTTTTTTGTCATACTTTAAAAATTTATTATCATTTAAAAACACACTTTCCTTCTTAATACATCTTCTATTTCTTCAATTGAAATTACTCCTTTTCTGAGGATTTTCGGAGAACTAACGCAAAGAGAAATTACAGTTGATTCCAATGAATAAGTTGGCAAGCCATCATCAATTATAGCAGCTATTTTGCCATTGAATAAATTATAGATTTCATCAGTTGAATTTAGTGACTTTTCACCAGAAATATTAACAGAAGTAGCGGCAATTGGTCTTCCAAATTTCCCGATTAAACTTAAAGCAGTATCATTTTTTGGAAATCTAATAGCAATTGTTTCAGTTTCTGGATAATTCTTTATTTCTTTTCTTTTTTTCAAAATAATTGATAAAGGACCGGGAAGAAATGCGTCTGCAAGAATAAAAAACTCATCTGGTATGGATTCACAAAGCATATCCACCATATTTAGATTAGAAATATGAGCAGCGAGAGGTTTAGTATCTTCCCTATTCTTGATTTCAAAAATCTTTTTACAGGCATTAACATTAAAAATATCTGCTCCCATACCATAAACTGTTTCAGTAGGAAAAACGATTACTTCTCCTTTTTTTAGCATTTCAGATGCAATTTCTATATTTTTTTGAAAATCTTTTTTTATATTTAAGATTATTGTTTGCATTATATTTTTTTTTATTAAATTATAATTTTATAATTTAAAAATTTATTGAATAAGAATAAAGAAAAATAATGAGGAAAATATGAAACCAGTAAAAAGTTTTATTGTAACTGCCCATCTACCTAAGAATTTATCGAAACTTAAAGAGTTAGCTTATAACTATTGGTGGTGCTGGAATTCTGACGCAAAAGAATTGTTTATAAGAACAAGCCGTTCACTTTGGGAAGAAGTAAATCATAATCCTGTGTTATTAATAAATAAACTAAGTCAGGAAAAAATGAAGGAATTATCAGAACAGGCAGATTACACCAGCTTTCTTGACTACCTTCACGACAAATTTCAAAAGTATATTCAATCTAAAACCTGGTTCAATTCACTTGAAAACGTTACAAAAGGCACGATTGCATATTTTTCAACAGAATACGGAATTAATGAAAGTTTTCCCAATTACTCCGGCGGACTTGGGATTCTTTCCGGCGACCACTTAAAATCTGCAAGCGATTTAGGATTACCTCTTGTTGGAGTGGGGCTGCTATATCAACAGGGTTATTTTAGACAGCACCTTACTCAACACGGATGGCAAACTGAGCAATATTCAGATAATGACTTCTTTTCTATGCCATTAATTCTTCAGCGGGATTCTTCCGGTGAACCTATTTTAGCTGAAGTTGAATTACCTCAGGGAAAATGCTTTTTCCAAATTTGGATGCTTCACATTGGACGTATTCCTTTATACCTTTTAGATACTAATATTGATCAAAACCCAAATGAAGTATATAAAGACATTACAAATGCACTTTATGGCGGCGACAGAGAAACCAGAATTCAGCAGGAAATTGTTCTGGGTATAGGCGGAATGCGTGCTTTAAAACACCTTGGTATTACTCCCGAAGTTGTTCATATTAACGAAGGACACGCGGCTTTTGCTTTGCTTGAAAGAGCGCGAATGTTCCAGGAAAAATTTAATATAGACTTCCGCTCTGCTAAACAAATAGTTAAAACAAGTGCAGTTTTCACTACTCATACTCCCGTCCCTGCCGGAAATGAAACATTTAAAATTGATAGAATTGATGCTCATTTCAATAATTATATAAAAGCTTTAGGAATATCAAGAGAAAACTTCATTGAACTCGGACAAACAAATGGATTCAATAATGACGAAGATTTTTCAATGACAATATTGGGATTGAAGCTAACATCTTATCATAATGGAGTTAGCAAGCTACACGGAGCAGTAGCACGGAAAATGTGGAAGAGCATCTGGAAGTGTTTTCCAGCTGATGAAGTGCCAATCAAATCAATTACAAATGGAATTCATACAATGACCTGGGTAGCTCGCGAATTTTCTGAGCTCTATGACAGATATTTAACTCCACGCTGGAGAACTGAGCCAGACAATCAAGAGCTTTGGGACCAAATTGAAACCATACCAGCAGAAGAAATATGGCGTGAAAAACAAAGGCGCCGTATTCGCTTAGTTCTTTTTGCCCGCCAATACCTGCAAAGCAAACAGAAACAATTTTTAATACCAGAGCAAATCTCTCAAATTAATGATTATTTAGACCCGGAAGCTCTTACTATTGGTTTTGCCCGCCGATTTGCAACTTACAAACGTGCTATGCTGCTGTTCAAAGATATGGACCGCCTTACAAAAATTCTTACAAATCCAGAGCAACCTGTTCAGATAGTTCTTGCTGGAAAAGCCCATCCACACGATACACAAGGTAAAGAAGCCATACAAAGCATTATTCATAAAATCAGGGCTTATAATTTGGAAAAGCATATTGTTTTCCTTGAAGATTATGATATGGTAATTGCACGGTTTATGGTTAAAGGGTGCGACGTTTGGCTCAATACACCAATCAGACCAATGGAAGCAAGCGGAACAAGCGGTATGAAAGCAGCTCTTAATGGAACACTGAATTTTAGCATTCTTGACGGTTGGTGGGACGAAGCTTACAATGGTTCTAATGGCTTTTGCATTGGACGTGGTGAAGAATATACTAATTATGATGAACAGGAAATAATCGAATCTGGCGCCCTTTACGATGTGCTTGAGCAGCAAATCGTTCCTATGTTTTACAACAGAAAGCACGGTAACCGCCTTCCAGATAAATGGGTTTCTTTTATGAAAAACAGTATTATCTCAATTGCAGGTGCTTTTTCTTCTCAAAGAATGGTGAAAGATTACGCTAATATGTTTTATATTCCAGCTCTTAATAACTATAAGAATCTTATATTAAATAACGGTGCTAAAGCAGTTAAACTAAAAGAATGGAAAGATACTATTCGAAACCAATGGGATACTGTAGATATTCTTTCTGTTCAAATGTCTGAAAACGGTGAATACTATGTGGGAAAACCAATTAGTATTCAAAGTATGGTATGTCTGGGAAATCTTACTCCAGCTGATGTCGATGTTCAGGTTTATTATGGTACAATTAACTCGCATAATGAAATCGAAAAACCAAATTTCGTTTCATTATCTCTTACTCATTCTCAAGGGAATATACACAATTACGAAGGAACTTATATTTGTTCAGATACAGGCAAGCAGGGTTTTACAATTAGAGTATTGCCCAAACACCCATTAATAGTTGATGCAACTGATTTGTATCGCTGCTGCTGGGCCTAGATTTTTTTTTAAAAGCAATAATCGACCATCGGGTTAACCCGATGGTCGATTATTCTTAACAAGAAATTGAAATCCATTTTTTCTCTTTCCCAAGTGCAACTTGGGAAGGAGTTTTTATTAGCATTAAAAAAGAAATTCAAAGAATTTTACTTCTTCATAAATTATTTTTTATTTTTGTAGAATAATGAATAATTAATTCAAAAATAAAAATATGCCTTTAAGTTGGAATGAAATAAAAGAGCGTGCAGTCGATTTTTCAAAGGAATGGAAAAACGCCTGCAACGAAGAAGCAGACGCAAAACCCTTTTTAGATGCTTTCTTTAATGTATTTGGAATTAGCAGAAAAAAAGTGGCTACTTTCGAGCATAAAGTGAAAAAACTTGACGCGAGCGACGGCTATATTGATATGCTTTGGAAAGGGACGATTTTAATTGAAATGAAAAGCCGCGGGAAAAATCTCGACAAGGCATTCGGGCAGGCGATTGACTATACACAAGGACTGAAACAACACGAATTACCCAAGTATATTCTTATTTCCGATTTCCAAAATTTCCGGTTCTTCGACCTCGAAGACGATACCAAAGTCGAATTTAAACTGAATGAACTTGTTTATAACGTCCAGCATTTCGGATACATATTGGGTTTTCAGAAAAAAGTTTATAAAGAGCAAGACCCCGCGAACATCCAAGCTGCTGAACTTATGGGAAAAATTCACGACAGATTGAAGGAAATCGGCTATGACGGGCATCCGCTCGAAGTGTATTTGGTGCGGCTTCTGTTTTGCCTCTTTGCCGAAGATACTACCATTTTCAACAAAACGCAGTTTCAGGATTTCATTGAGCAAAGGACTAACGAAGATGGAAGCGACCTCGCTGCTAAACTGAACGAACTTTTTCAGGTGCTGAATACTCCACGTGAAAATCGCTTCAAAAATCTTGACGAACAACTTGCCGATTTTCCTTATATAAACGGACGTCTGTTTGAAGAAATGCTCCCTACTGCGAGTTTCGACAAGAAAATGCGTCTGGCGCTTCTTGATTGCTGTGCGATTGACTGGGCGAAGATTTCACCTGCTATTTTCGGTTCTATGTTCCAAAGCGTGATGAATCCTAAAGAAAGGCGTAATCTCGGCGCCCACTATACTTCTGAAAAAAATATTCTGAAACTAATCAAACCGCTTTTCCTTGATGAACTTTGGAACGAGTTTGAAAGCGTAAAGGATAATAAAAGCAAACTTCAGGAGTTTCACAAAAAACTGAGCAAACTGAAATTTCTCGACCC
>DAIOVK010000250.1:0-5334 GCA_036759045.1 Kapaibacterium sp. (SeqCode)
TTCTTAACTCATCAGATGACTTCCCAGTCATCTGATGAGTGTGCTTTCAGACAGAAGTAAGTCCACGCTTACTTATTTATTTCCATTTTTTATTATATAGTTCTGCAAAATCACCTTTATTTAAATGATAGAAGTGAATTTCAGTCGGAAACCCATTCCCTTGCTTTTCAAAGAGTTCGATTTGCTTTGTGTAATTCATTGCGTTTGGAATAAGACCAATCTTTTTAAAATTGTTGATTTTACACAAATCAATTATCTCTTCAGTGTCATAAGTTTTGTAGCTTGGACCAGGAATACAGTAAAACCATGCGTATAATTCGTATCTTTTATACTTAATAGGAAAAACGTTGCGATGAAACTTTTCAATCATTCTTTTTTGAAATTCAGAATCAAACCTCAAAAAGATTGCATCTAATTCATTTGCCGCACTCCAAATGCTATTATGCTCAACATAAACAGCAAGGGCAGCCGAAGGAACTTTATGCTTGCGTTTAAACTTCCTTTTCAGTTCTGTTATGGTGGCACTGCTTCCCAAATAGGAAAAGATTTGCGGCGGAATATAATCTTCGGATTCGGGGCTTATTTCATTTTTCTCCTTAAAAGGTAAATCAAGAAAATGATGCCTTATATGGTGGTATTCTCTTCCAGAATAATACTCCTTGCATCCAATATGCAAAAGTTTAGGTGCGAATAAAGGAAAACAATATCCAAGGAAAAAATCTGAATTTATGGGATATTCGCCACCTCCCTCCGCAAGACCTTCGTTTAAGCAAACAAAACAATGAATTTTAATATCCAATGCTTTAAAAAGATTTACGGCTTCAATACATTCGAGATTTAGACAAAAGATTTTTTTACCATCGTAAGTGCTTTGCCGAAAACTTTTATCCACAAGAAAAACATTTGCGTAATTTAACTTTTTATATTCAGGATTTACAAAAGTCCCAGACGCAAAATAAACAAGGTTTTTGCCCTTTTTCAAAAGCGGCTTTAACCAGTTAATTAAAAATCTTTGCATTTTTTCACCTGTATTTTTTGAAAAATATTTAGAAAATGAACGGTAAAACTTTCCTGCAGTCAGAAGTTTTTTCTGAAAGCAAATGAGCAAAGTCAATTTGTCTTTGAACCTTGATTTACCTGATTTAAGGATTACATGATTAATCTTTTCTTTATTAATCAAGAAATCCTTAAATCCTTTTAATCAAGGTTCTGACTTTTAGAAATGTTCAGAAAGAAAATCATATAAATCAAACGAATCATATAAATCACAGTTCAGACAATTTCCGCAACTACGTTGCTATTTCCTTTAATGTCCGACACTTTCTTAAGTGTCGGACATTTGAAAAAAAAACATTTTCAGTAATGCGAACAGCTTGCTGCTCGTATGACTGGAAAATCTCTTTCAATAAGCTAATAAGGTTTTTTCAGTTGGATTATCATTTTCTACTAAGGTTAATTATTGAAATAAGGTTTTTTGGTATTTATAAAAGTATAATTTGATAAAGAAACCTTATTTTTTATTAATAACCTTAGTAGAAAAAGAACCGAATTAAATTAAACCTTATTAGCTAATTTTTCCTCTTCCAGTCATACTATCAACAAGCTGATAGCATGACAATAAGATGTCATGCTATCAGCTTGTTGATAGTATGACTTGCTTCACTTTTCGTTCATTTCTCCAAAAGTAAAAGTCTTCGTTTATTTTTGCTTTATAATAACAGTTTACTCAATAACCCAATAACCCAATAACTTAATAATCCAATAACCATTAATTAGAATGACGATTTTTAGAACTTTCCTTATATCCTGTTTTGAATATAGGGAATGAAAGAATGTCCGTTTTTCTTTTTAGATTTTTTAATTTCCTGCAGAAAATATTCCTGAGCAGCGAATCTTTTCTCTTTTTCTTTATGCGAAATCTTTTCATATTTCCCATTAGGAAGCAGTCGCCAAGATTTAGAATTGTCCTGCCAATAAATATTTAAAATATTTATAAGTTTTTTTTGCAATGTTTTATCATAAATAGGGAACATAAGTTCAACGCGTTTATGTAAATTACGGGACATCCAATCAGCACTGCCGAGATAAATTTCCTCTTTTCCACCGTTTTTAAAATAAAAAATTCGTGAATGTTCTAAAAACCTTCCAATGATGCTACGTACTTCAATATTTTCGCTCAAACCTTCCACTCCCGGTCTCAGGCAGCAAACGCCACGAATTAGAAGTTTTATTTTTACTCCTTTTTGAGAAGCTTTGTAAAGTCGTTGAATAACCTCTTCGTGAGCAATAGAATTCATTTTTATAAATATTTCAGAAGGATTATCCGGAGTATGTAAATCTATTTCCCTGTCAATTAAACTGATTATTTGTTGTCTTAAATTAATTGGAGCAACAAGGAAAGCATTCCATTCCTTTTGGTATGAATAGCTTGTTAAATAATTAAAGAGGAAAATAGCATCAGTAGTAAATTCTGGTCTGACAGTAAAAAAACAGACATCAGTATATAGACGGGAGGTAACAAGATTATAATTACCAGTTGAAAGATGCAGATATTTTATAAATTTATCTGCTTCTTTCCTAACAACAAGAGCAATTTTGCAATGAGTTTTTAAGCCAAGCACACCATAAATCACGTGAACGCCGAGTTGCTCTAGCTCTTTAGCCCAAATAATATTATTTTCTTCATCAAATCTGGCTTTCAATTCTACGAATACGGTAACATCTTTGCCGTTTTCAGCAGCCCGTTTTAAAGCATCAACAACAGGTGAATTCATTCCAACTCTATAAAGAGTAATCTTTATTGCAACTACTTTAGAGTCAGAAGCAGCTGTATTCAAAAATTTTAAAACACTTTGAGTAAATGAATCAAAAGGTCTGTGTACTAGAATATCTTTCTTGGAGATTGTATCAAAAATATTAGAATCTTCGGAAGCCAAATCTGATACGATATTTGCCTGGAAAGGGACATCTTTAAGATGGTGAATGTCTATTTTGCTAAGCTCCATAAAATCTGGCAGCTTAAGAGGTCTGTTTAATGTATAAACGTAATCATCATCAATTTCAATAGCTTTCTTTAAAATGCCAACTAAATAATCCGGCATATTAGCATTGATTTCTAAACGAACAGCAGCAGTTCCCCAGCTACGTAGCTTGATTTGTTCGGCAACTTCTTTAAGCAAATCTTCTGCTTCGTCATCTGCAATTTCAATGTCGGCATCGCGGGTAACTCTGAAAGTATTTGCTGTGATTATTTCATAACCCGGAAAAAGTATTTCGGAATTTTCGATTATTACATCTTCAAGCATTACAAAATGGTAACCCTTGGAACGCTTAAGGTTAACAAAACGAGGCAGAATTGATGGCAACTGCAAAATAGAAATGCGACGTTCTCCAAAACTGCTTGACTTGTCTTCCAGAACAAATGCAATATTTAATGAACGGTTTATTATTCTTGGGAATGGATGCGCCTGGTCTAAACTTAATGGAGTTAGAACCGGCAAAACAAGGTTACAGAAATAATTTTTTAAGAACTCTTTATCGCTTTTACTTAAATTATCAATTGAATGAAATACGACACCTTCTTTTTCTAAAGCTGGCAATATCTCATCATTTAAAATTTTCTCCTGATTCTCATAAAGAACTTCCAAGCGTTTTCTTATTTCAAATAACTGTTCCTGTGGAGTCAGTCCGTCAAATGAAAGTGTTGGTATATCTGCTTCCTTTTGTCCAATTAAACCGGCAACACGAATCATAAAAAATTCGTCAAGATTTGAACTAAGGATTGCTATGAATTTTAAACGCTCAAGCAATGGATGTTGGTCATTCCTTGCTTCTTCAAGCACACGGCTGTTGAATTCTAATAAACTTAGCTCCCGATTGAAAAAATAGCTCTTGCTTTTGTTCTCTTTAACGCTTCTCGTTACAAAATCTGGTTCCATATTCCTGATAATTAATTATTTAGTGTTTTTTTCACAAAATAAATTATATAAATAAACAAACACGCTACAATTTATAAAATATTTCAATATGAAAACTAAAAATATTTTTTGAATTTAGCAATCTTATGTAAAGAATTATAATATGGAAATAGAAGTGGAGAATTCCTAACTCAAAACGGAAACAAAGGAGTTAGGAGATTTACCTCGTAAATTCAGAACTCCTGATGCCTCGAAGTTTGATATTTCGCATATTTTATAATAAGATGTTAAATATAAATGAGTGCTTTCATTAAGTTATTAGACATAAGTAGTTAGACACTAATGACTAATGACAAATAACTAATAAAATATATTTGCTAACTTCTAACTTATTCTTTAAGAGGCAAACCTTCTAACTCCTTTATTTTCGTTATGGGATCAGTAGTTCTGAATTTTTATATTAGAATATTTGTTCATTTATTTTATTATAAGTAATTTGGGTTTTAAATATTTTAAAAAATAAGAAAAGTTTAAAGATATTTTAAGTAATATATTAAGGATGAAGTAATGAAAAAATATATATTATTATTAACATGTTCTTATTTATTAAGCAGTTGCACTTTGACTTATACTGGCTCTGAAATTACAGAAAAATCGAATCAGGCAAGATCTTTAAAATCTAAATGTAATAAAATGATTGAAAAGAAAATACCAATTCTTTATGAACAAGATTTATATATTACAAATTTAGATTTAGTAAGTATAAAAGATATAAAGGATTTTAATTATCAAAACGGTAGAATAAAAATTGAATTGGAACTAATATTTTGTGGAAATCCAGTATGGCCTATTCCTGATTATGCTCAAAATTTAAGTAAATTTATTATTTCCGGCGCTCCTGATTTAATAAGGGAAGAAGATGGAAAATCTATTTATTTAAAAGATTTACGTTTAGAAAGTATAATCAATTGTGATAGTTTCAGTGAACCTTTTAGTACAATCTGTGAAAAAAATCATACTTTTGTAAAATTGGTAACCAACACTTTAATCAAAATATTTTCTAAAGACGTTGCAATATGTAAATTTACAGGTTTCTTAGCATATATGGTTGATGATATTTATATTTCCAATGATGGAATAAAAGTGAAATGGTCATTGCTGTAATTTTAGAACTCCTGAACTTTAGTGTAGTAATTCGTTTAAAGGATTATTTTTTTTTTCATTCCGAACCACCAGAATGAAGAAGACTTTTATTTTAAATGGAAATGACATAAGTTTACCCTGTCATTCCGAAATAGTGCTTTTCAGTCATACTATTAGCAAGCTAATAGTATGACTGAAAAAAGATGTCATTGGCAACCACCAGACAAAGCAAGTGCTTTATTTAAATGGAGATGACAAAATGTGTCATTCTGAC
>DAIOVK010000251.1:0-5325 GCA_036759045.1 Kapaibacterium sp. (SeqCode)
TACTCTAAGAATTAGAGTATCACCATAATTTATTATGGTGATTTTACTAACAGTAAGAAAAATGTATGCGTTTTCCTACTAAATACATCTTTCAATTACGTAAAATTGGGAAAGTTAGAGTTTAAATAAAAGTCTTCTTTTATCTGGGGGTTACCAATGACATCTTTGCTTGTCATTCTGGCGTATGCCAGAATCCATCTTGAAAAAGCAAGTGAGCTTGCTCACTTGTAAAGCATTTGGGCAAGCCCAAATGTTTCATAGTAATATTTAATATAGTATAGCAACAGAATAAATTAAGATAGATTCTGACATTCGTCAGAATGACACTTTAAAATATGTCATCTCCATTAAAATAAAACACTTACTTTTTTTGGGGGTTCGAAATGACACAAGATAGTAAGTCTTTTAACGAATTACTACACTACAATATAAGTCATGCTATCAACTTGTTGATAGTATGACTTGATAGAATATATAAAGCCCAGCCAATAACCCAATAACCATTAATCATTAATCATTAATCATTATATTCTTTTTTTTTATTAAATTGAGTTTTAAAAAATTGCTTTTTCTTTGACAAATTAAATAATTTAATAAAAATTGAAACGTCATTTAAATATGAAAAGAAAAATAATATACTTAATAGTAGCTTTGCTAATTTTTTCAACTGCTTACTCTCAAGAGGAATTTAGCTGGCAAAAGCAATTAAAAATAAAGAATAATTTCGGAAGCGAATTTAATTTATTAAAATATGGAATTGATGACAATGCGACCGAAGGTGTTGATTTAGAACTGGGCGAAGATTATGATTTGCCCGGACATCCACCGGGAGAAGACCTTCATGCTTATTTCTATATTTATGATTCTACAAATACTGAAACAACTAAAAGCTACATAGATATGCGACCTCTTAAAGATTCTGCACATTTTTATGTTCGCTATTTTTTCGATGTAAAGCAAATTCAATTTCAAATCAGGACATTTGAATGGGGGGAACTTGGCGATATTGTCGATTCTGCTTATTTCAAAGATGCCATTACCGGTGGTTTGGTAATTGTTGATATGAAAGCAAATACTTCCTGCGTTGTGGATAACGAATACATAAACCGATTTAATCTACATATTTGGTTCAAAAATCCACATTATGTTTCAGTTGACGAAAATAAAGAAACACAAAAGCAGATTGTTTATCCTAATCCGTTCTATGATTTCATAACAGTCAATAATAATTCCAACTATAATAATATTATGGTTTATAATGAACTAGGGGAAGAATTAATAAGTAATTCACTAAGTATTGGTGAAAATAAATTATATTTTGGAAATTTACCTAAGGGTTTGTATTTTGTAAAATTAGAAACTGCAAAAAGAAATAAAATGGAATTTTTTAAAATAATGAAAAATTAAATTTAAGGAGCAAGGCAAGTGGCAAATGAATTAAATGAAAAAAAAGGTAGCGATAATAAGCCCGATAGGAAAATTGAAACTTCTAAGCAAAAGCATAACTACTATTTTAAAAAGAATGTAGATAAAAATGTTATAAATAAAGAAAATAATAAAGCTGAGCAAAAATTCGATAAAAATAAACCTGATAACAAACAAAACATTGAAAATAAACCAGTTAAGCCAGAAACTAAACCAGCAATTGATATTAAGCCAAAAGTAGATATTAAGCCAAAATTTGATAATGTTCAAATAAAACAGGCAAATCCTCAACAAACTGTCAATGTACAACAAAAGCAAAATCCAATCAAACATAAACAAAACAATGTTCCGGATATAAACCAATCTATTGTTTCGGTAGTTATTCCTCTTTTCAATGAAGAAGATTCCATATATGAACTATCAAGTTTGCTCGAAGAGGAATTAAATAAAACCGCAAAGGGAAGATATGAAGTTATTTTTATTGATGATGGCTCAACTGACCAGTCTTATGAAATAATTACAAGAATATGCAAAAAGAATAGAAAATTCAGAGCAATCCGATTTAGCGGAAATTATGGTAAATCAGCCGCTCTTGCTGCTGGATTCGCTGAAGCAAGAGGAGTTATCGTTATAACAATGGATTCTGATTTACAAGACGACCCAGCAGAAATTTCTCATCTTATATCAAAATTAAAAGAGGGCTACGACTTGGTTTCCGGCTGGAAAGCAAAAAGATACGACCCAATTACTAAGACGCTTCCATCTAAGTTTTTTAATTTTGTTACATCTACTTTAAGCGGAATAAAACTTCACGATTTTAACTGTGGTTTAAAAGCATACAGACGTGAAGTTGTTAAGTCAATCGAATGTTATGGCGAGCTTCACAGATACCTTCCTGTGCTTGCTCATTGGAACGGCTTCAAGGTTACTGAAATTCCGGTTAAACATCATCCGAGAAAGCATGGAAAAACAAAATTTGGCTCTTCCCGTTTTATCAAAGGTTTCCTTGATTTGGTTACCATTCTATTTACAAATAAATACTTTAAACGTCCAATGCACTTTTTCGGAACAATAGGCACTTTGCTAACTTTAATTGGAGTTGGTATCAACATTTACTTAATAGTAGAATGGTTTCTCGGGCTAACATATCTAAGCGATAGGCCTCTGACGCTTTTCGCAATAGCTCTTATTATTGTTGGTGTTCAGTTCTTTTCATTTGGATTGCTTGGAGAATTAATTGTTAAAAACAGCAAAGACAAAATAAATTATATAATTAAAGAAAAATTAAATTAGGTAATCTTCTTATGAAAAAGAATATTCAACTTAAGTATTTCTGTTTTTATTTGATTTTAGCTTTTCTATTAACAAATACAAATAGCTTTTCTCAAATATCAAATTTATCAATTTCCGGAGGGTTAACGACAACGCAAATCCTGGGTGATAGTCCTAATTCAGCAGCAATGATTCCGCGCGACGATGATTCATTAAAAAACTCCGGAGGTAGTTTCAATGGAGTTCAACCCGGCTTTTTTATTATGTTGGATATTGGATTTGGCGAAGATATACCTTTTAGTGTTCCTTTAGGTTTTGAATACACTATGTATGACGGCAGGGAGCGTATACCAATTACTATGCACTATACTGCCTGGTTCAAACATACTGTAAATGTTTCTACTTTAACTTTTGGCGTTAACTATGATATTGTCAAAACATCATTTTCTAAGGTTGCGATTTATACCGGAATAGAAGGCAGAGCTAATTTTATTAATTCCGGTAATTTATATTCAAGAATTGAAAATAGAAAGACAAATGAGATAGTTATAAATAACAGAAAAACTAAGGATTCTGCTTTCAGATTCGGCGGACAAATCAAATTAGGTATTAAAGGAGAGATTATCCCACCGCTTTACATTAATTCAAGTTTTGGACTTGGGATAATGAATTTGACAGGAAGAGACAGCAAAAGAGGCGAATTGCTTACTCCTGATGTTTTGAACGAAACAAAAGAATCTATAATTTATAATTCCTATTTTTCATTAATGTTGCAATATAAACTTTAATTAACTCACCTTCTCATTCCCCTCTTGAGAGGGGATTAAAGGGGTGTGTTCTTATTCCTTTTTCCTATAATTGAATTTGGGAATAAGAAGTTATCCTTTAAACAATGATTTATGTGACTTATTTGATTAAAACGAATATATTATCATAAGAATCTTACTAATTAAAACGAACATACTTTAAAACAGAATTGATTTGTTATAAACAACCAAGAACACACCCCTGCCCCTCTCAAGAGGGGAATGGTACTTGTGTTAAAAAGAAAATAGTGCATAAACTTAACTTGTTTAAAATCTTAAAATAGAATTGAGTAAAGTGAGTTAATTAAATGGAAATTTCAAAATACATTTACAAAAGAGATTGTAAGTTTTTCAGAGGGGATATTCCTTGCAGGCAGCATAAAGAGTTTAACGTCCATTGCTCTGATTGTGATTTCTATCAGAAAGAAAGTGGGAAAATATTAATTATCAAACTTGGTGCTATTGGCGATGTAATCAGAACAACTCCTCTCCTTCATAAAATAAAAACTGAATACCCCAATTATTCAATCTGGTGGCTTACTCTTACTACAGATGTCTTGCCTAATTCAGTTGATAAAAAATTAAAATTCAATTTAGAAAATACTTTACTTATCGAAGCAACTAAATTCGATATTTTAATTAACCTTGATAAAGATAATTTTGCCTGTGCTTTAGCAAACAAAATTAAAGCAAAAGAAAAATTCGGTTTCTCTTTGAAAAAAGGAAAGCCAGCTCCAGCTAACTCTTTATCTAAAGAAAAATTTGTAACCGGTATTTTTGACGATGCTAATAAAGAAAATCATAAATCTTATCTTGAAGAAATGTTCGAGATTTGCGGTTGGAAATTTAGTAATGAAGAATACATTTTAGAAGTTGATGAAAGCTACATTTGGGATTTAAACTCAAACGGAAAAAAAATTATTGGCTTAAATACCGGATGCGGGAGTCGCTGGACTTCAAGACTTTGGAAAGAAGAATACTGGATACAGCTTGTCAAACTTTTACAAAAAAACAATTATTTTCCACTATTGCTTGGTGGCGAACAGGAACATCAAAGGAATTTATCAATAGCTGAAAAAACAAATTGCCTTTATTTAGGATATTACAATTTAAACCAATTTTTATCATTGGTTAATCAATGCGATATTGTTGTTACAGCAGTTACTATGGCTCTTCACATAGCAATTGGTTTGAAAAAACAAGTAATTTTAATGAACAACATTTTCAATCCAAATGAATTTGAGCTTTATGGCAGAGGTGAAATCATTATGCCGGAAAAGGAATGTAAATGCTTTTTTAGTCCAACCTGTAAAAATGAAGAGTATTTTTGTTTAGATAGCTTAAAACCAGAATCAATTTTCAATTGTTTGAATAAGCTAAGCTAATATCATTTCCTTTTTGAAATAATACATATTAAGGTTTCTAATAATTAATATTTGTCTGTCATTCCGAACCCCAATATAAAGCAAGTGCTTTATTTCAATGGAGATGACATAATTCTTATCAAATTTTTGTGTGAAATAAAATGTAAAATAAGGTAATAAGGTTTATTGATTTTTGGTTCTTATTTGCTACTAAGGTTTTCAAAAAAAATAAGGTTTTAAATGTTTTTTTGCTAAAATTATTCTTTAACAAAGAAAATGTAAACCTTATTTTTATAATAAACCTTAGTAGAAAAATATTAACCTGTTGAAAAAACCTTATTAGTTTATTTTATATAGACTTAATAGATATAGTATTGAAATATTTAGTTAAGATGTCATTGGCAACCCCAATATAAAGCAAGTGCTTTATTTCAATGGAGATGACATAATTCTTATCA
>DAIOVK010000252.1:0-5308 GCA_036759045.1 Kapaibacterium sp. (SeqCode)
ATCAACAAGTTGATAGCATGACTTATCTCTTGTCATGCTATCAGCTTGCTGATAGCATGACTGAAAAGCACTGTTACCAATGACCTCGCTATTTCTTACTCCCAAAACTTTTCGAAAGTTAAGAAATTTTCGCAAAGTAATAAGATTAGTACTTTTGTAAAGTTTCTTAACTTTGCAAAAGTTTATACTTATGTCATCTCCATTTAAATATAAGTTTTCTTTTTAGGGGGCGTAATGACATCTTTTTTGCAATAATATGCGAAATATTTTTGGGAAAATCCTCAAACTATATATTCTTGTATTTTGTTAAATAGTTCAGTTGTTTAAAATTAGAAAGTTGTAATTTAACAGTCATATTGTCAAATTATTGTTAGAATGGATGAAAATATATTTTCCAATCAATCCATTCTTATAATTCAAAATTTTCTTAAATTGCATTTTCTTAAAGGAAACTGAAAAGAATATGTTTACATATAAAAATTCAAAAGACATTTTTATGAAAGTAATTGAAAACTCTTTCACTTTGATGAATGTAAAAAAGAGCAACTATAAGCCCGAATTTCCTGAGCAGGGAAGAAAATTGACAAACTTTTTTATCAGTTTTATAGAAGAAATCAGTGGTTGGGGAGTAATATGGCAAAGTATGTAGTTAGAAAAGGTAAAGCAATCCTTGAAATAGAACAAGATACAAGGCAAGAAAAGTTAGATAAAAAGTGGCTTACAAGGTATAACGAATTATTAGCATATATAAAGGAAAAAGGTAATTATAAATTTCCCCACCCAAAAAGTAAGAATTTTGAACCAAAATACTATTCTTTACAGCGATGGGTTGGGCACCAGCGAAATTTTTATAAAAAAGGGAAATTAGATGATTGGAAAATTAAATTGCTTGAAAAAATCAATTTTATATTTTCACCAAATGAAGAAGAATGGAATAGAAAGTTTAATGCATTAGTTGAATTTAAAAAAGTATATGGTCATTGCAATGTATTAAAAAAGTATAGAAAATTTAGTGAACTAAATTGTTGGATTAGTTATTTACGAAATAAAAAAGAAACTCTTCCCCCTCAAAGAGTTAAGCAATTAGATAGTATTGGTTTTTTATGGAGTTTTTACGGAACCAGATGGGAGCATAATTATAAAGAGTTAGAAAAATATATTGAAGCTAATGGGTCAATAGACCAAAATCTTATAAATGAAAATATTTCTAATTCAAACAGGAAGATAGTATTATGGATTAGAAGACAAATTATTGCATATAATAAAAATGAGTTAAGCGAACAGCAAATAAATTTACTAAAAAAGTGTAATATTGAACTGGAATATAAAAAGAAATCCAAAGAAAAGAACTGGGAAAAATATTTCTGTGAATTGTTAGAATATAAAAAACTCTTCGGAAATTTACCTATTCCTTTTACAAGTAAAGAATATTCAAAACTAAGGATATGGATTTTTAATGTTCGATATCATAAAAATAAACTATCCGATGAACAAATCAAAAAATTAGATAATATTGGATTTGATTGGAATTATCAAAAAAAAGTTATTAAATTTTCAAATGATAAAGTTGGAAAACGTCTTAACTATTGCTTTACACATTTAAGAGATTGGGAGAAAAATATCAGTTTACTTAAAGAATTCGCAAATGAAAAAGGACATTGTAATTTAATAGCAACCGATAATAAGAGGTTATATCATTGGTTATGCTATATAAGACGTGTTAAAAAAGGGGTATATAAATTTCAATTGGAAAAAGAAAAAATTAAACAATTAGAAGATTTAGGTATAATTTGGGATAAAAGAGAAGCTTTTTGGGAAGAGTGTTATCAAAGATTAGCAGTATTTAAAGAATTAAATGGAAATTGCATAGTCCCAAGCTTTGATAAAGTTCTATATAATTGGTGCCAAGTCAATCGTCGTAAAAAGAATTTATCTCAGGATAAAAAAGCTCGTCTTGATGCTTTAGGTTTCGACTGGGAAACAAAAAGAAAGAAGAAATAAAGAAAGTCGAAGGTGAAGTAATATGGCAAAATATGTAGTTAGAAGAGGCAAAGCAATCCTTGAAATAGAACAAGATACAAGGCAAGAAAATTTCGACAAAAGGTGGCTTGAACACTATAATAAATTCATTTCTTATGTTAAAGAACATGGACATCAGAAATTCCAAAGTCCAAAAAGAGAATATTTTAATCCAGACGAAGATTTTTTAAGAAGATGGGTAGGGACTCAACGCATTTTATATAAAAAAGGTAAATTAGCGTTTTGGAGATATGAAATGCTAGTAAAAATGAATTTTCTATTTGAACCTATTGAAGAACAGTGGCAGATTAATTACAATAAATTAGTTGAATATAAAAATAAATATGGTCATTGTAATATCCCCCGAAACGATAAACATTATGCCAAACTTTGCAAATGGATTAGTGGAATGCGATATCATAAGGAAAGACTTACCGTAAAAAAAATCAAAATGCTTGATGAAATTGGTTTTAATTGGGGGGAAAAAAGAAATAGCTGGAATTATATGTATAAACTTTTAAAGAAGTATTTCGATAGGTTTGGAGTATCTTATATTAGTAGAGGTAAACTTAAAGATAAACCTATAAATTATAAAAAGAAACTGAATCGTTGGATTGGCAAGCAAATAACGCGATACAATGAAGGCAAACTATCAGAAAAAAGAATAGATTTATTAAGAAAAATAAATTTTGAGTTTAACTACAAAAAAATTAAAGAAGAACGAGAATGGCAAAAAAACTTTAATGAACTAAAAAAGTTTAAAAGGAAATTTGGTCATTTTAATGTTCCAGTTAGGTGGCATGAGAATAAATATATTGCTTACTGGGTCCAGAGAATCAGAGTATATAAATCACAACTTACTCCTGAAAAAGTTCAACAATTAGATGATATTGGTTTTAACTGGTCTTACTATGAAGAACACTTTGAAAAGCATTTTCAATCACTTAAAGAATATTTCATTAAAAATGGACATTGTAATGTGTTATTATCAGAGGATGAAAAATTAACTAATTGGATAAGATATTTAAGAAAAGTTAGAAAGGGTATGTATGATTATAAACTCTCAGAAGTGCACATAAAAAGATTAGATGAAATTGATTTTGTTTGGGATCCAAGAGATTTATTTTGGGAAAATTCTTATCAAAAATTAATTGAATATAAAGAATTAAATGGACATTGTAATGTAAAAAAAAACGAAGATAATAGTTTATTTCTTTGGTGTAGAACGAATCGTTATAATAAAGACAAACTATCTAAAGATAAAATAGAGCGTCTTGATGCTCTTGGCTTTAACTGGGAAACTAAAAGAAAAATGAAATAAATTTTTTTTATACCTTTCCCATTTTTCTTTTCTCAAATCCAAAAAATTACAACAAAATCTCAAACCATCCGTAATACTTATCATTATATTTGAATTTCTGAAAGATTAAATGATTAAATTAATTAATGCTGAAAAGATTTATAAGAAAAAAGGAAACGACGTTCACGCACTAAAAGGGATTTCCTTTGAAGTCGAAGAAGGTGCTTATGTTTCCATTGTAGGCCGTTCCGGCTCCGGTAAATCTACTTTATTGAATTTAATTGGAGGGCTTGACTCTCTCACTTCCGGCAAAATCCTTTTTAATGGTAATGCTTTAAATGAAATGAAGAAAAAAGAATTGGAACTGCACCGCCGCTTTTCAATAGGAATGATTTTCCAGTCTTTTAACCTGATTCCTTTTAGACCAGCCATAGACAACGTGGTTTTACCAATGGTTTTTGCAGAGCTTCCTTTAAAAGAAAGGAAAAAAAGAGCAACTGAACTGCTTGAATTGGTTGGTCTCAAAGACAGAATCAATCACATTCCCGCTGAAATGTCCGGTGGAGAAGCACAAAGAGTAGCTATTGCAAGAGCTTTGGCAAACAATCCAAAAGTAATTTTAGCTGACGAACCAACTGGAAATTTAGATAGCACTACATCTGAAGAAATAATTAGTATCCTGATGAATTTGAACAAATCCCAAAAAATAACCATTCTTATGATTACCCACGAAAACGATATTGCCCGTCGCGTTTCAGATAAAATAATCACACTATTTGACGGCAAAGTGATTAACTCGGAATTGATTGAGAGAAAAGGAGATACAGATGAAACTATTTGATGCTTTTGATATGGGAGTATATAATCTTAGACGTGCAATACTACGAACAGTTCTAACTACTCTTGGTGTGGTTGTCGGGATTGGAACGCTAAGCTCAATGATTTCGTTCGGCGTAGGTATGGAAACCAATATTGTTGATTCATTCAAAAAAAATGATTTGTTTACAACTCTTTATATTACTGAGCAAAAAATCAATATTGATGACGCGATGGATGGCGATTTTGAAGCCGCACTGAAAGATACAACAAAAAATGCAACGCCATTGAATGATTCAGTTTTAAGTATTATTCAAAAAATTCCTGAAGTTGAGGTTGCTTTTCCAGAAATTTCAATACCAGTAAAATTAAATTTTAGAAATTCTAATGCCCAGCTAAATATTATAGCATTGCCCTCAAAAATGGGTGAATTCCCTCCTTATAATAATATTACTTATGGCAAATTTTTTGAATCCGACAATTCAGATGGAATTGTTTTAAGTGATAGAGCATTAAAACGAATGAAAATTGTTATTAAAGATGAAAAACATACCAAACTGAGCGAAGAGGAAAAGAAGCGAGGATTTGTATTATTACCAATTGATTCAGTTCTTGGACAAGAAATTTCTGTTTACACCGCAGATTTCAACAGTAATCTTATTTCTATTGCGGTTAGTTCTTTTTTGAAAGGTGAAAAAGATAGTATAAAAGACAGAATTTCAGAAAATGCTTTTACCGGAACAGAAACAAAATTTAAAATTATCGGAATCAACATATCAGAAAATAATTTTGGCAATGAGCCAATGCGTGGCGGAGCTATTATCTCTTCAAAAAAAGCATCGGAGCTTCCTCGTTTGAACTTCAATAGCGCTTTTGATATATTAAAAAAATCAGATAACAGGAATGGCTCTGTTTATGAATCCTTTTATGTAAGGGTTAAAACCCCAAATGATATAAATGCAGTTAAAACAAAATTTAAGGAAATGAATTTAAACGTGATGTCATTTCTTGACCAACTTGATGAAGTCAGGCAGGTTTTCTTCGTTATGGATTCGATTTTAGCAGCTATTGGAATAATTTCTCTTTTCGTTGCAGCTCTGGGAATTATTAACACAATGGTTATGTCAATACTTGAAAGGAAAAAAGAAATCGGGATAATGAAATCTATTGGTG
>DAIOVK010000253.1:0-5303 GCA_036759045.1 Kapaibacterium sp. (SeqCode)
AAAGGAAAAAGAACACACCCCTGCTCCTCTCAAGAGGGGGAATGCGTAATGTGAGTTAGTAAGTGTTGATAGAAATTTTAACTGTCATTCAGAGCGCAGCGAGAAATCTCACATATCCTTGCTAACACAACATTTAAGATTCCACACTTCGTAACGGAATGACAGATAAAGATGAATTCTGCAATGCTTCAGAATGAAAAAAAAATATCAATTATTAACCGTTTTCTCTAAAAGTTCTGTATATTTTTCCGGTTCTAACAGATAAGCTAATTTTAAATATTTTATAGACAATTCATTTTCATCAATTAAAGCATAAATAATATAAAGCCAGTAATATGCCTGTGAAAAGTTCGGATAGATTTTAACTGCATTATGAAGACAGAAAATAGCTTTTTTGTATTGTTCCAAACTATGGAAATTCATAGCATAATCGAACCAGTAGTCTGCATTTGATGCATCATATTTCAAAACATAGTAAAAGCAATCGTTTGCTTCCTGTAATTTTTCCTGCGTAACAAATACATTTGCCATTGCATACCAAATTTCCGGACTTTCCGGACTAAGCTTAAGAGCAAAATTATAATTATCCAATGCTTTTTCGTAATCTAAAATGGATTCATAAGCCAAACCTCGACCGTAATACGGTTCATAGTCTCTTGAATTTATTTTAATTGCCTTATCGAAATATATAATTGCTGATTCGTATTCATCTATTTCCAAATAAGTATGTGCTATATTTAAAACGATTTCGGTATCCCTAGGATTTACTTCATTTGCCAATTTAAAAGATTCAATTGCTTGTTTCATCTTGCCGAGTGCAGAAAGTGCTTTCCCTTTTTCGTTTAGGGCAAGGAGAAAATTATTTTTTATAGCAATAGATAAATCGTAACATTCTATTGCGCGGTAAAACTCACCATTTTGACTATTCATCAAGCCGTAGTTGTACCAGATGTTGTAATCGAATGGGTCTTGCTCAATAACCAGTTCAAAAAATTCCTTTGCCGTATCAAAATCGTTTAATGCCTGAAAACAAAAAGCGAGTTCGGCGCAGGCATCTTTATTAAATTCATCAGATTCGAGCAGTTCATTGAAAATATCAATAGCAGATTCGTAATCGTAAAGCTCTTCCAAAATCAATCCCTTATTAAAAAGAGCATCTTCGTTTTCGGGGTCGTAGTCAAGTACTTTTTCGATTAATGTAAGTGCATCAGCTTGATTGCCGAGTTCGGAAAGTGCATAAGATTTATGGATTAAAGCTTCGGAATCGGCTGGATTAAGCACCTGTGCTTTATTGAAGCAAGCAATAGAGGCACGAATTTTATTCATCTGCAAAAAAGTTAATCCCTTTTTAACCCAAGCATCTGAAGAATCTGGCTGCTTTTTTGTCCATTCATCGCAAATAAAGAGGGCATCTGAATAATTTTCGTTTACTATGCACAAGTGAATCATATCTTCCAAGGTTTCGCTGTCAGGAAGATTGGATTTGCTAATGCTTCCTTTCCTAAAATCCTTTAAGTATTGTTTTAATCTATCGTTATATTCAGAATTTGAGTTCTCAAACTCATCATAAAATTTATTCATTAGTTTTTTTTATTTGATTCAAAATTCAAAAACAAATTTATATTTCTTTTCTCAATCTTGCAATAGGAATTTTTAATAATTCGCGATATTTTGCAATTGTTCTTCTAGCAACCTGGTAGCCGAGTTTTTTTAGTTCAACTGCAATAATTTCGTCGCTGTATGGTTTGTTTTTCGGCTCATTATCTACAATTTCTTTAATCACCTGTTTTACAACAGTAGTAGAAACGTCTTCCCCTTCGTCATTTGGAAGCGATTCACTAAAGAAGTATTTTAGTTCAAATATTCCAAATTCGGTTTGAACGTATTTTCCGTTCACTATCCGGCAAACAGTTGATATATCCAGACCGGTATTATCGGCAACATCTTTGTAAATAAGTGGTTTTAATGCGCTTTTTCCTTTTTCAAAAAAGTCCCGTTGAAGACCTGCTATAGCAGTCATAACTTTCAGCATAGTATTTTTTCGCTGGCGAATTGCCTGAATAAGGAATTTTGCATCTTCATATTTTGTGCGAATCCACTCGCGTGTATCTTTATTGAATTTCCTGAAATTTGCGTCTGCTTTAAGTTTCTCATACGCCTGGTTAAGGCGTAGAGGTGGAATACGGCTATCATTAAGCGTTATAAATATTTCGTTTTTCTCTTCATCGCGTTCAACGATAAAATCGGGTATAACGGTATTTAATGCTAAATTGAAATCGCCAGAACCAGGCCTTGGATTTAGCTTTCGGATTATATCTATTGCTTGACGAAGTTCTTCTTCTGTTATCTCGAACTGCTTCATAAGGATATGGAAATGCTTCATAGCAAAGGCATCGTAGCCATCCTGCAAAATGCGAAGTGCGAGTTCCTGAGATTCACTTGGGTCCGGAATAACCTTGCATTGTGCTATTAAGCACTCCTGAACGCTGCGAGAGCCAATTCCCGGAGGGTCTAATGTTTGTATTTGTTCTAATACTTTTTCCGCCATTTCCAAATTAACTTCATTTATTATATGAGGTTGAAAGAGAGTGCCGTCCTTTATTTTGCTTAAAACTGTATTATCTTCGTAATCTTTGTTAAAATCAAAAATTTCTAATATACTGTTTGGAATCGCAAATTTCCTTGCTGGATTTAAGAATGTTTCTTTATTGTTATTTTCGGTATGTTCCTGTTTTAATCTATTTTTTAATTCATTATTTGTTTCAATGATAAATTGATTGGTTTCTTCAACAATTTCTTCGAGTTCTCGACGGAGATAGCCGTCTGAATCGACATTTCCAATGATATACTCGCCCAGAATTATTTCTTCTTCTTTTAAGGGAAGCATACGGAATTGCTGGAAAAGCTCGTCAATAAAGGAAATATTATCTTTAATCTGATATTCTTCTGTATCATCTTCTGTATGCTGCTTATTCTGTCCTTTTGAACCAGCTTCTTCGTTGTCCTGCCAAATTAGTTTATAAAACTCGAATGGGTCTTTTGTGTCAGAAATATGGTTGTGGTCTGCATCGCTTTCATAACCAACTGATTCAGAACCAGAAGCATATTCCTCACCTGAAGTATATTCTTCACCGGCAGATGCATACTCTTCGTGCAATTCTGTAGGAGCATTATCTTCATTTGTTTCTGTATGCTGTTCGTCTGAATAAATTTCTTCAAGCATCGGATTTTGCTCAATTTCCTGAAGAACCTGCTGTTCTAATTGCACAACAGGAAGTTGCAACAATTTCAAATATTGAATTTGCTGCGGTGTTAGTGTTTGTGAAAGTGATGTTCGTAAATCTAATGATAGTTTCATATTTCTTTAAATCTATGTATATAATCTATTTTTTAAATTTATTTAATATTTAATTAAACATGTCATTCTGAACCCCCATATAAAGCAAATGCTTTATTTAAATGGAAATGACATTATTTTATTCATGTCATTCTGAACGCAGTGAATAATCTCACAAGTCATTGCTACCAAAGAGGTTGAGATTTATCATTTCGTTGCCAATGACATCTTTACTTTTACTCTACAAAACCTTCCGAAGGTTGGGAAACTTTCGGAAGGTTATTCGTTGGAAAAGCAAGTGAGCTTGCTCACTTGTAACATTTGGGCAAGCCCAAATGCTTCATGAGATAGCATATATCGAATAAGACAGAACAATAATAAGATGGATTCTGACATCCGTCAGAATGACATCGTTACGTTTCCAGTCATAGTATCAACAAGTTGTTCGCAAGACATATATTTTCCAGTCATGCTATCAGCTTGCTGATAGTATGACTTTTAGCCATTCCCATTCTTACAAAATTCTAAAAACTCTTTTGTCCATTCCTTACCAAATTCTCTTTCCATTGCTTCAGAAACTGAATGAGCAAGCAACTCTTTTTTCTTTTCGCCAAGCTTGACGGCATCACTACATTCGCTAATCTTTTCGTAGCGACAATGAGTTTGTGGTAGTTTAGCTACTCTTACAGGGAAAAGATGGCAGGAAACAGGTTTCCTGAAATCAATTTTCTTTTCAAAATACGCTTTTTCAATTGCACATTTAGCAACGTTGTCATCGTAATAAACGAAAACGCAGTCGCGATTATTGATGCACATAGTAGTAAAATCGCCTGCAAATCCGTCATACAAGCCGTTTTGCTCTATTACATCAATCGCTTTCGCTGGTAAATAATTCTTAACGACTTCGTAAATGTCTTCTAAAATATAAATTTCAGAATCTTTAAGCGGCGCTCCCCGTTCTCCGTAAAAAGTGCAGCAAGCACCTTTGCATTTATTCAAATCACATTTAAAATAACTATTCGTTACTTCTTCATCTACTAATATATTTCCAAATAAATACATTTCCAAACAATTTTTTATTTGCATTAAAAATCAACTACTAAAATACGCATTTCTGTTTAGTTAGAAAAACATTCATTTCTTTGGGAAAAGGGATTATAGAAAGAATTTCTCAAATTGTAGCATTTACTCCGATTCGGGTGCTTTGTTTGTATTGAATTGACGGAGATTGAATTTCATCATAATAGACATCAGCTTTTATTATTATCCCAAGCCATTCCCATATTTTTACCTGAAATTCATTCTGAAACTTAACTGTCCAGTTTTCAAAACGTTCAAAAGAACTGAACAGCTCAAAAGTGCAGCGGTGAGATAGATTTGAAGCATAATTCAATGTAATGTCATTTTTAAAGGAAATGCCTCTTTCATATTTATAACGCTCTTTAATATCACTTGTTTTGTAATCGTCTGTTGTGCCGGTATTTAGATAAGCACGAACTTGCTTGAGCGAAATTCCTATTCTGCTTGTTAAATTTAAAAGAGAATCAGATACACTATAAGCGAAACCAAAGCTTTCAAGTGTGGTAATGGGATCCCAGAATGCAGAATTGACTGATTTATTACTTTCTGAAAGAGTAAAAGATTCGACGAGTTGGGTTGTTGCAGTTGTTGAATAAAAAGGGTCAACAAGCCAGCCACAAGGATACTTCAACATATAATCGAAGTATAGTTCGTTATCTGTTGGTATCCAGGTATCAATGCCTTTGTAATTCTTATCTTTTAATAATTGCACTCCCAGTGCGGTTTTCAACGTAATTTGATTTTGGAAAGAGAATATATCTAATTTTTGTTTTGTTTCAAAAAGAAAAGAACTTTCAAGTATTTGCTTTTCTCCTTGCTGCCAATCTTTTTTATTAGACTGAGAGAAAGAAATAGAAAACCGCGTCTGGGAGTAACAATCAATAAT
>DAIOVK010000254.1:0-5303 GCA_036759045.1 Kapaibacterium sp. (SeqCode)
GAAAAAATTACTCAGGAATACAAAGGTGATTTTAATGAAATAAAAAATAATTTAAATACCTGTATTGATGCTATTAATCTATTGATTACAGAATCATTGGCTCTTGCCGGAGCAGCAGTTGAAGGGAAATTGGATACCAGAGCTGATATTTCCAAGCATCACGGCGATTACAGAAAAATTATTGAAGGTGTTAACAATACATTAGATGCCGTTCTTAATCCAATCCAGGAAACAGTTGAGGTCTTAAAACAAATGGCAGAAGGTAATCTTTCAATAAAAGTAAAAGGCGATTATAAAGGCGACCATGCTATAATGAAAAATGCATTAAATACTACTATTGATTTAATGCCATTCAAAGAAACTATAGCTGTAATGCAGGCAATTGCCGATGGCGATTTGACAAAGAAAATAACAAGTGATTATAAGGGCGATAGCTTAGCTTTAAAGAATGCTGTAAACGAAACAATCGAATCAATTAACGAAATTTTGACACAGGTAAGAAACATAGTTGAAGAAGTAAACCGCGGAGCTTTGCAAGTTTCTGATGCTAGCACTGCACTTTCCCAAGGTGCAACCGAGCAGGCAGCTTCTCTCGAAGAAATTACCAGTTCTATGACTCAAATTGGTTCACAAACAAAAATCAATGCTGAAAACTCAAATCATGCAAATGTCTTAACTTTGGAAGCGCGTGAGTCTGCTGAAAAAGGTAACAATGAAATGAATCAACTGAATAATGCTATGACTGAAATAAATGAGTCAAGTAAAAATATTTCTAAAATTATTAAAGTAATTGATGAAATTGCATTCCAAACCAATTTACTGGCTTTAAATGCAGCTGTTGAAGCGGCTCGTGCCGGAAGGCATGGTAAAGGATTTGCAGTCGTTGCTGAAGAAGTTAGAAATCTTGCTGCCCGAAGCGCTACTGCTGCCAAAGAAACTTCTGAAATGATTGAAAGTAGTATTAAAACTGTTGAAAATGGTGCTGAACTCGCTACTAAAACAAGCAATGTTCTTGAAGAAATTAAAAATAATTCTATTAAAGCCGCTGATATCGTTTCTGAAATTACTACTTCTTCCAATGAACAAGCTGAGGGTATTTCTCAAATTAATGAAGGATTGGCTCAAATTGACAGAGTTACTCAAACTAACACTGCAAGTGCTGAACAAAGTGCATCGGCAGCCGAACAGCTTTCCGGGCAGGCAAATCAACTGAGACAAATGATTGCTCACTTTAAACTTAGGAAGGGCACTTATGATAATTATTCTTCAAATGAAAGTTCAAATTATGCCAATAATTTAATTTCAGGAAGAAATATGCGTAGTAATGCTTTGCCCGGAACTAAGCGTTCTCAAAGCCCGAAACCTCAAGATATTATTAGTTTAGATGAAGAAGATTTTGGTAAATATTAATTAACTTTATGGGGAGTTCAGAATTCAGTTCAGTTTGAAATTCTGAACTCCCTTATAAATGAAGACGTTTACTTTTGAGGAAATGAACAAAATAAGACACAAGCCATACCATCAACAAGTTGATAGTATGGCAAAATATTATTAAAGTCATTAATCCTCCTTCCCAAGTTGCACTTGGGAAGGAGAATTGCTTGAATGAAGAATGAGGTAACAGTCATGCCTGTCACCTACAAAATATTACATATTAAATTGATTTATATAATCTTAGTATATCAACTAATAATATAATATAATATAATATAATATAATATAATATAATATAATATAATATAATTTTAAAAATATTATTTTTTTCTTGCATATATTAATTATTATTATTAAATTTGAAACAGACTTTTACAAAATAGGAATATTTCATCAGCCGATAGTGTAATGTTGCTGTTTTGTTATCGGCAAAAGTTCTTAATTAATTTAAAAAGTTATTTTTTTTAATTTATGGAGATTATTTATGAAAAAACTATTGTTTGCTGGAGTGTTATTCATTTTTACTTTTGCTTTTATAATAGAAAGTGATGCAACCATAACAGCTTATAGCCCATCTGGATGGAGTTCAAGCTCTGGTCTTACTTTTATGATTGGAAAGGCAAGTAACGTTAAACAACAAAACAATGGATATCGTGTTACATGTGGAGGTATTGATGGTACATGTTATTTTATTTCTGGTAATTATTTGTATATCTACAATAACTCTAAATCGAATCAAGAATCCGAAGAACAATCAATAGAAGTTACTATTACTCAACAATAATAACTTTATGCATGTCCATTATTTTATTTATCTTAATAATATATTTAATGGACATGCTTTTTTTATTTAGTAATTTTATATTAATAATTCAAAAAAAATGAGGTTAACTAGATTTTTTATAACGATATTATTCTTTATATTAACATTAAGCTGTAATAGTAAAGAAAATGATCAGATAATTAAACCAATAAATTTAATAAAATCTGAATCTGTAATTTTAGAAGAAAATGAAGATGTTATCATATCCGATATTATTGACTGCGATATAAATGGTGAATGTGGCTCTATAGTAATAACATCAGGAATTAGTCAAATTATAGCGATATATGATTTTAAAAGTGGTAAATTAATTAACGCTTATAAAGCTGGTATTTATTTATCCGATTCTATTAAAAACTCAAACAGAATTCCTCCGTCAAACCCATTTAATGATATTCCATTATATCCAATAAAATATTTATCTTTAGAAGAATGTAAAAAGAATGGGATAACTGATTTAAAAATGATAAGAAATGAATTTATTGAAGTTGAATATAAAAATGATAATTCGATAAGTACATTAGCATTAATTTACTTGCCTACTTTACTTAAAGATAATTTAAAAACTGCTTATAATACAGCAGCAGTTGTTGAATTTGATACTTCACTTAATATAAAAAAAGTTATATTTCCTAATAATACATTATTTAATTTCACATTATCAAATTCATTTGCCGTTGACAATTTAAAAAGGCATTTTTATATTTTAAATCAGACTTTATTAAGATATAAATATTTAAAATTAAAAGATTCTTTACCAGTTTTATCAGTATATGATGAAAAAGGTGAATTTATCAAAACTGCTTTGTTTTTAGACGAAAAGTTTGCAAATGATGAATTTATTAATTTGAGTTTTATGTATAACCCAATAACTACTACATTTAATCATCAACTTTTTACTATGTTTCCTTATGACCCAAATACTGTTTACAATTTAACAACAAATGATACTATTTGTTTATCAAACCCTATTGTTGATTATTCAAAAAAATATGAAGAAGCAAGAAACAGATTAAACACATTAGAAAGAAATTCTAACGAAACTAAAGTTATTGAAGAATTTTTTCCATTAACCGTGTGTAATGTAACTAATAATGGTACTAATTTAATAATTTGTTTTTTGAAAAAAGGAAAAGAAAGTAATTCATTTATTTTTAGAGAATACGATACTAATGGAAAATTGATTTCTGAAAGAACTTTTGAAAACAAAGATAACTTGAATATACAAAATATGCTTTATGACAAGAAAAATAATTATGTTGTATTCTTTGTCAAAGGTGAAGAAAATTGGACAATGGAAAAATTTAGGTGGTGAGTTCAAAAAGCTATCGGCTGTCGGCTGTCAGCTATCAGCTGTTGGCTGTCGGTCATTCGTTATTAGTCATTAGTATTTTTTTTACCAATGACGAATGACCATAAACCATAAACCATAAACCATAAACCATAAACTATAAACCATAAACCATAAACCATAAACTCAATTTTATAACAAAAATTATTATTAAGAAAGGACTTGTGCTCTGAATATGTTAAAGAGAATTATATTTTTATTTATATTATGTTTTCTCGCTTCCGGTTTTGCTTCGCCCAAAATTAATCAATATATTCAAAAGGAAAAACCGGACAAAGATGATATTGTTGTGGTTGCTTTTCAACATCCTGTTGGTTGTATAAAATGCGTTTTACAAATTGAAGATATAATAAAAGTATTGAACAAAGAATTTCCCGAAAAAGTAAAAGTAATTGCATTGGTTCTTTGCGATAGAGAAATTGAACTGAAAGCGTTTATCAAAAATAACAACTGGAAATATCCGGCTTATAAAGTGAAATTCAAAGAACTAAAAGATTATGAAGCGTCTGAAAAAACAATGATGAAAATTTACAATGCGAAGTCAGAACTTTTGCTTGATTTATTTTACAGCGATGATGAAACAAATGTAAAATTAAAAGCATTTATCGACAAGATGAAAAAGTAGTGTTTCATATAACTCCTTCCCAAGAGCAACTTTGGAAGGAGAATTGCTTGAATGAAGAATGTAGGTAACAGACATTCCTGTTACCTACAAAATATTTATTCTTTCCTAAAGTCAGAAGTTCCATCTGACTTTTCTAATATGCAGTCATAAAGAATTTCGTTTTAGTTGCTTTCTTTCAACTCCGCAGGAGTGTCCGGTTTGTAGAAATAATGATAACAAAAAAAAGAAAAGCAACGTAGTTGCGAACTGTCTGACTTCAAACATACCACTCCTACGGAGTTTTGCAAACATAAAATATTTTTTTTCTACAAACAGGAAGCAACTACGTTGCTTTTTTCTCCACTTTGAGAAAGTTTCCCAATCTTTCGTAAAGTTTGAAAAAGTAGATGGACTCCACTTGGGAAAATGGAGTCCATCTTTTCCTAATTAAAAAACAACAAATCTCTTTGTGCAAATGCCATTGCTTGTTTTTATGCGAATTAAATAAAATCCATCTTTTAAACTGTTTATATCTATTTGACTTTCAAAGTTTTCAGAATCACGCGGAATTACTTTTATTATTTCATTTCCCAGAATATCATATATCTTAATTTGTTCAATTTTTATTTCTGGGTTATTGTGATAGAGAATACATATTCGTTGCTCATTGTCAATAAAAATTTCTAATTCATCTGCTTCATTAGTATCTTTTACGCTTGTTGCCTGAGTAGTTGCAAAGACATTATAAAAACTATCTTTTTTATATTTTAAAAGTATTGTTTCGTATTGATTTGTTATTAAATTTCTTACTTCCAGAATATTTAATGATTTTTCTGTGTTTTCACTTTTTTTCCAAATAATAAATTTTAACAATTCGTTTTCAGCTGCTCCTTCTATTTCTAAAGGAGTCAATAAATTATCCCCATAAACAGTAAGCACGCAAACAGAATTTTCAACAAGCCCAACTCCACAAATTTTATTAGAAGCATTTACTACGGAAATTTCATCACCATTTTCCAAATCCTCAGCTTCAAGGACAATTATTGCATTAGAGCCGGTAAATTTATTTGTATGAATTTGGAAATGGGTAG
>DAIOVK010000255.1:0-5269 GCA_036759045.1 Kapaibacterium sp. (SeqCode)
TATCTGGTTTCAATGATTTAATCTTAAAAACTACAGATGCTGGAGAAAGCTGGATACAACAAACAACTGAAGAAAATTATAACACTCTCACATATATAAAATTTTTCGATGAAAATACCGGTTGGGCTGTTGGTGGTGTAATCTTAAAAACTACAGATGGAGGAAATGAATGGAACGAACAAACAAGCGGAATGTCTTTTTTTTATGGAGCTTATGGTATTGATATGTTCGATATTAATAATGGGATTATTGTTGGCTCATCAGGCGATATTAGAAAATCAACAAACGGTGGTTTCAGTTGGGTATTACAAACAAAAAATGAAAAGCATGGAAATAATGCAGTTCAATTTATTAATGAAAATACTGGCTGGATAGTTGGGCAATATGGGAAATTGTTAAAAACCACAGATAGCGGTAAAAATTGGTTTGCTCAAGATGCTGGAATAATTGCTACCTTAAATTGTGTGTATTTTGTTGATTCTTTGACTGGCTTTATAGGGGCGACTGATGGAACTGTTATGAAAACAACTGATAGTGGTAATAGCTGGATAAATACAAATACGGAACTTAATAGCAATATATATTCTCTTTACTTTATTAATGATTCGGTTGGTTTTTTAACAAGCATTGGAATTATATACAAAACTACAAATGGTGGTGAGAAATGGTGGTATAAGATTCATAATACTTCTAATGAAATTTTAGATATACAATTTGTAAATGAAAATATTGGGTTTGCTCGTGGCCAAAACGATACTTTGCTTACTACAACCGATTGCGGCGAAACATGGAATATCATTTCATTGGGAGATAGTGTTCATATTTCTCATATTCAATTTATTGATGAGAATATTGGCTGGATTACTGGTTATGGTATAATTTACAAAACAAATGATGGTGGAAAAAGTTTGATTACTCAGTATAGTAAACCAACTAGCTTTATCGGAAACATTCATTTTATTGATGAAAATATTGGCTGGACTTTCTCTAATGATTATGATAATCAAATCTTATTTACAACTGATGGTGGAGACAACTGGTTATTAAAAGATACACTATTTTACGGAAATATAAATGATTTATTTTTTATAAATGAGAATACTGGTTGGATTGTCGGACTTGCAGGATGGCAAGAAGATGCAAACGGTGCAATATTAAAATATTCCTGCACCGAAACAAGCGTCGAAGATACTCTCCCAATTTCCGAAAATAGCGATTTTCAAATATTCCCAAACCCAGCTACAAACGAAATTACTCTTTCCATTCCAGAAGAACAACATATACATTCAATCTCAATTTTCAATTCTCTTGGAACGGAAATTAAACGAATTGAACAAGCTGAAATAATTGGAAACGGCAAAATTACAATTTCAACAGCTGATTTGCCTAATGGCTTGTATCATTGCTCTTTTGTAAATCAAGCTGGAAGAATAACGAAGAGTTTTGTGGTGGTGAGATAACATTTTCTTTTAAACTTTCGTAAAGTAACTTGTGCGAAAGTTTATTAGCCAGATGTCCTACATCTTCGAGATGTAGGACATCTTTATGCTCAAAATACAAGCAAGCTCTGTGTGGTAGCAATGAATTGAGAGATTCTTTCCTGGGGCTCAGAATAACTGGGTAATGCAATATCAATCCATCTCATCTTTTCTGTAAATCTTTTATTCTCTTTTTAGCAGTGGCGCCGAAATCATCTTCTGGACGCAAGGAAACAAGAGTTTGGTAAACTTCAATAGCTTTTTCAAACCTATCTAATTTTTCCCAACACTCGCCGATATTAAGTAGCGAAAGAGAATACCAGTCTTCATAGCCGGCAAATTTCTCCTGAACAACAAGGAAAGCAACTGTAGCTAAAGTAAAATTATTTTCTCTCATCCAAAGTTCACCAATTCTGTATTGAGCTTCGGCAGCAATTTCAGGGAACGAAAACTTTTCGGAAAGTTTTGCAAATTCTGCTCGTGCAGAATCGTTTTGCATCTTATAGCGATAAAACATTGCCAATTTGTATCTGCATTGCAAGCCATATTCAACATCTTCAAAATTATTTGCAGTCTCCTGAAATAATCTTACAGCTTCCAAAGTATCACCGAGCGAATACCGCGTAGCAGCAAGTTCAAAACCTGCCTGAGCGGAATTTGGATTTGTTGGATATAGCTTTTGAAGTGCTTTGAAAAGTGAATCTGCTCCTTCAATGTTTAAATTTTGCTTCTGAAGCAAACCACGTTCCAACAAACTTACAGGAGCGTAGTCGCTTTCAGGAAATTCTTTTAAAATGCGTTGAAAAACTCCGTCTGCCAAATCAATTTCATTCATATTAGCATAACTTTTTGCCATCCAAAATAGTGCTTCCGGCTTTTTCTCATCACTTGGATATTTTTTTATAAATTCTTCATACTCAGTAATTGCATCTTGAAACCTTTTACCTGTATAAAACATTTCTGCTTTTTTAAATTTAAATTCAGGAGCAAAAGGAGAACTTGGATTAGTTTCTACGTATTTATCTGCTATTTGTATTGCCTCTTCTTCGCGTCCGAGCGACATTAGGCAAAACTGAATACTTTTCAGTGCTTCAGGAGCAATCGGACTGCTTGGATACTGCTCAACGATAATATTATAAGCTGCTAAGGCGGATTCAAAATTTCCCATATTATAATATGAATCGCCTACTGCATAATGCGCCCTGACTATTAAATCGCTGTTTTGATAACCCTGAATTAAATATCTGAAATTATCAATTGCTTCTGCATATCTTTTTTGCTGAAATCTAATCCAGCCGATAAGATAGAGTGAATATGGAGAATAAGTTGACCGGGGATTATTTTTAATAAAAGCAAGAAGAGCAGAAACTGCTTCATCGTATCTATTTAAGCGGAAAAGAGCATGGCTTAACTGATAGCTGCAATACTGTCCCTCTTCTGAAGTTGGGTCTAATTTGACTGCCTGCCTGTATGCTTCAACAGCTTTGTTATAATCTTTAATCACATAGTAGCCATCGCCTTTACGGGCTAAAACTTCTGACGCATATTTTGTATTTGGAAATTCTTTTATTAATCTGTCGAAATAAGCTGATGCCTCCTTAAAATTACGCATACGAAAATTTGCCCAGCCAAGTCCATAGAGTGCTTCTTCTTTACGCTGGGTAGAAGGATATTTTTCGATTAATGATTTATAATTTGTAATAGCATTATTCAGTAAATCAGTTCTGTAAAAAGCTTCAGCCAGCCAAAAAAGTGCTTCGTCTGAGCGTTTGTCTTTCTTATGTTCTGCTAAAAATGCCTGGAGTGGAGTTATAGCTTCGGCATTCTTGAAATTTTGAACATAAGCAATACCCATCTTTAATTTGGCTTCAGCAAGGTAATGCTCTTTTTGGGTAACGTAAATGTTAGAACTCTTTATAGCAATTTGCTCGGCTAATTTATATACTTCAATAGCAGATTCCCAGCGGCGAAGCTCAAGATAAGTTGCACCGAGAATCAAATAAATCCGTATTTGGATTACAGCATCACTTGCTTCTCTGTATGCTCGTTCAAGCGTCCTTGCAGCACTTGCAAAGTCTTTTTCTTCGTACTGGATTTGCCCTAATTCAAGCAATACATAGCCGGGATATGGATAAGTAGCTTGAATGGCAAGATTAGAAAGCTCTTTTTTTGCTTCATCTACTTTACCCTGCCTTTTTAAAGCAATAGTCCTGTAAAACTGAGCTAACGGCTTAACGTTTTCTTCTTTCAAATCTTTCAGAACTATTACTTTATCGTAGTAATCCAATGCTTTCTGATAATCTCCAAGATTAAGATTTGCCCAGCCGGCACTTAAATATACCAAATAAATAAACTGAGAATTAGGATATTTTTGTTCAAATTCAGAAAAATATTGAAGCGATTGCGAAAAGTTGCCAAGCAGATTATTTGCTTCCGCTCTCAAGAAAAGCAATTCTTCATCAACTTTCTCAAAATTACTTTGACTTTCGTATATTTTTGATTGCTCAGTATTTTTTCGTATTTCTTTTATTATATTTTCTGTATTTTCAATTGAACTTAGTGCGGTTACTCCATCTCGCAGAATTAATCTGATATTTATTTCTCTTAACCGTGCAGAAATTAAATTGTTGGAATAGGGATATTTTGCTGAAATAGTGCTATAATAAGTAATTGCTGCATCGTATTGTCTGTTGATTTCATTTAAATAGCCGAGTGCAAATAGCGCATCATCAGCAAGATTGCCATTTGGATAAAGGTGATAGCACTCTTCAAATGCTTGCTTTGCTTCAGTGTTTTTACCAATGATTATTAAAGATACAGCTTTCCAGTAAAGTGAATTATTGGCTATGTTTAAATAATTTGAATCGGTTCGTTCTTTAAATTCAGAATTTGATATATTTAAAGATTCATCAAACAGTTTGCAGGAACGCTCATAGTTTTTGTTTTCAAATGAAAGGCATGCTCTTAGATAGGCAGCAGGTGCTATAAACGGAGAATTGCTTCTTTCAATTAAAAAACTTGATAATGTTGCGTCAGCAAGAACATAATTTTTGTCAGCTAAATTGATATATGCTTCTAATATCCTTGATTTATCCGCAAGCGGAGCTTCCGGAAAATTTTCCAAAGAATATACAAGTTGTTTTTCTGAAAGCCGAAGAAGTCCCTCGTTGTAATATTCAAAACTATATTGAAATTCTTCGCTGCCAATAGGATAAACATCTTGTATTATCTGGGCATTTACTTGGTTAAAAAAAGGGTATACTAAAATAAAAGCTATAATTACATTCTTGATTTTCATTAATTTTTTCATTAATTTTCCTGATATAAGCACCATTTTAAAAAAGTAAATATAAAGATTTTTTCCTTAAAATAAAATTAATTTTTGATTAGAAATTGGAATTTTATAACTAAATGTATTGAAGAGTTTGATTTATTTTATGATGCCATAGACATTATTGAAAGTAGTGAGGTTTAACTCCTGCTAATAATTACAAATATCATCTTTAATTTTATCTTACAAAACTTTACGAAAGCCCGATAAACGTTCGCAAAGTGTGTTTTTCCCAAATTATGCGATGACTGCCAGTCATCATAAGACTGAAGCATTGCAAAGAAAGACAGATATTCCATATCTGGCAGATATGGAATATCTGCGAAGAATATCCCGCCAAGGATTGAATATTAGTAGCCATTGGTTTCTCCTTTTTTTATATTATCCCGCAATGGATAAAAGAAAAATTCTTAATTCCCCTCTTGAGAGGGGCAGGGGTGTGTTCTTGTTTGAACTATGA